>SYGN01000019.1 GCA_005799525.1 Opitutaceae bacterium
GGCGTGATCCAGGTTTCGTCTTCGGATAGCTGGGTGTATCTGCGCACCTCCGGTCTCGGCACGCACGTCATGGGGCCGTGGTATGGCAACGCCGCGCACACGCAGGCGTTCCCGAGTTATCCGGCGAATTCGGGCACGCTCTACCGATTCCCGCGCCTCCCGACGATTCCGGCCACCAAGACCCTCACCGGTGCCGGCCCAATCGGCTATTTCGTCGACGGCGTGGCCGCTTACGACAATCGCGATACTTTTTCCTACATTAACGCGACCGGTGTGGATGGTGCGCCGACGGGTGGTGGGCGCGGAGATGGGGTATGGAACCGGGAAGCCTACGCCAATGAGGGTGTGACCTTCGATCCCGCCTTTGCCCATCAGGCGATGACGAGCCATCACTACCACGCCAACGCCCCGGCCGTGCGTTTTGCCCTCGGTGACCATGTCGACTTCAACACCACCACCAAGCTCTACACGGAGAGCACGACTCCTGTGACGAGACATTCGCCGATCGTCGCGTGGCTCGCTGATGGCCTGCCTGTGTATGGTCCCTACGGTTACGCATCGCCGATGAACTCTGCCAGCGGGGTTCGCCGGATGGTTCCCGGCTATGTGAAACGCGATGGTGCCAACGGCACGACGAATCTCGCCGCCACCGGCCGCACGACACTGCCGGCCTGGGCCGCCCGCGCTCAGAATCGTAGCGCGGCGCTGGTGTCGAATGTCCACGGACCGGTCGTCAGCACGGCGTTTCCATTGGGGAAATACCTCGAAGATTACGATTACCTTGGAGACCTCGGTAAGGTCGCGGGCACGGACTTCGACTTGAATGAGTATAACGTCCGTTTTTGCGTGACGCCGGAATTTCCCAACGGCACGTGGGCCTATTTTCTGACGATCGAGTTGGATGGCACGCCGAAGTTTCCCAACATGGTCGGCCGGTCTTTCTTCGGCGCTCCGGCCGGTGGAAATGTGGCGAGCATTGCCGAAACCGTCACCGAGTTTGTCCGCGCGAGTCAGGCCTCGCCGATTTCGGTGACGGCGGCGAATGCCGGCGGAACTGTTGCGATCACGTGGTCCTCCGTCGAGGGTGCGACCTACAAGATCGAAACTTCCCCTGATGCCACGACGTGGTCGGCCCTCGCTGGCGCCACGGCCATCACGAGCGCGGGCGGAGATACGACGAGCTATTCCACGACAGCCATTGCCTCCCACTACCGGGTGACGCTCTCCGCGCTCGCCACCTATGACACGCGCGGTGCCGGTGGCCTTTCGGGTGTGGGCAGCACTGCTGTGGCGACCGCGGCGGTCGGCACCAGCGGCACGGCCCGACTGATTAACATCGCGACGCGCGTCTCGCTCGGTGGCACCGCCGGCACGCCGATACCCGGATTCGTGCTCAGCGGCCCGGGCACGAAGCAGATGCTTGTTCGCGCCGTCGGCCCGACGTTGGTGGGTTTCGGTGTCACCGGCGTGCTCACTGATCCACGACTTAGCCTCGTGAGTGGTGCCACCACGCTCGCCAGTAATGATAACTGGCTCGCCGCCGATGCCGCGACGATCGCCTCGTCCGGCGCGTTTGCCCTGACTGCCGTGAGCAAAGATGCCGCACTTGTTTCGACGCTTACGGCGGGAGCTTACAGCGCCCCGGTGGCCGCCACGGATGGAGGCAGCGGCGTTGCCCTGCTTGAAATCTACGATGCGTCCACGTCTTCGACGGTGAACGTCATCAACGCCAGCACGCGCGCCTTCGTTGGCACCGGTGAGAGCGTGCTCATCCCCGGATTCGTGATAGGTGGCACCGGTTCGCTTCGTCTCCTCATCCGCGCCGTCGGGCCGGCCCTCTCGACGCTCGGCGTGACCGGAGTGCTCGGAGATCCCACGATCACGCTCTATCGCGGTGCAACAGCGCTCGCGACGAACGATAACTGGGGCACCCAAACGAATGCCGTTGAAATTGCGGCGACCGCTTCTGCGGTCGGGGCCTTTGCGTTGCCGGCCGGTAGCCGGGATGCCGCCATCGTCACAACCCTGCCTCCGGGCGCCTATACCGCTGTAATAAGCGGGGTCGGCGGCACCACCGGCACCGCCTTGGTTGAGCTCTACGTCGTTCCTTGAACCGCTTCGGACCCTTTTCCCATCCCGCCATGATTCGCCTCCCTGCTTTCTTCCTGTTTGCTCTGTCACTCCTCTCGGCCGTCGTGGCTGTTGCGGCGCCAACCAATGTCCTCCTGATCGTCACGGACGATCAGGGCTGGGGTGATGTGCCATGGCGCGGCAGTCCGGCGCGTATGCCCAATCTTGATGCGCTACGCCAGAGCGGCACTGAGCTCATGCGCTACTACGCCTGGCCCGTGTGCAGCCCCACGCGCGCCTCGCTCTACACCGGACGTTCGGCATTTCAGCAGGGCATTCGCGCACAGTTCGCCCCAAACGACGACGGCATGTCGCTCCTCGAGCATACTATCGGCGAAACCTTCCGCGCCGCCGGTTATCAGACCGCCCTCACCGGGAAGTGGCACCTCGGCTCGACCAGCGCGGCCCGCCGCCCCAACGCGCGGGGTTTTGATAGCTTTTACGGCCACCTCGGGCCAGCCATCGACTACTACACGCACCGTAGCGTCGCCGGGGCCAATCCACAGATCGACTGGCAGCGCAACGGCACAACGCTCATCGAGGAAGGCTACGCCACCGACTTGATCGCCGCCGAGGAAGTCCGCCTCTTGCGCGCCCGTGACAAGGCCAAGCCGTTTCTCCACGTCGTCACCTTCAACGCCCCGCACGATCCCTACTCCGCGCCCGAAAACCTGAAGGCGAACTACCCGTCCCTTATCGGCGATGCGCAGACCTTCGCCGCCATGCTCGAGAGCCTCGACAACGGCATCGGTGTCATCCTCGCGGAACTCACTGCGCAGGGTCTCAATAACGATACACTCATCATCTACGTCTCCGACAATGGCGGCGCGATGAACTCGCCTGCGCGCAACGCCCCGTTGCGCCTCGCCAAGGGCAACGTCTACGACGGCGGCATCCGCGTGCCCGCCATCATCCGCTGGCCCGGTGTCGTTCGCGCTGGTGCCACCAGCGAGCAATTTTTTCCGGCGCACGACCTGTTTCCGACGATCGCCGCCGCTGTCGGTGTCACGCCGCGCAATGCGCTCCCGCTCGAGGGCGTGAATGTGTGGAATCAGCTCCGCACCGGCGGCGCGACCCTCGACCGCTCCTTCACGATCGCGACGACGGCTAACTTTGCCCACTTCGACGGTCGCATGAAACTCGTCCGCATCGGCAATACCGCCGATCAGCTCTACGACATCGTCGCCGACCAATCCGAGACGACGGACCTCGCCGGCGCGCAACCCGCCACCCTTGCCCGTTTGCAAACCGGACTCGCCGCCGCGCTCACCCGCTCGCTCAGCGCCGAGCCCGCCGGCGACGCGACGATCACTAACCTCTCAGCCCGAGCTGCCGTCGGCGGCACCGCCGGCACGCCCATCCTCGGTTTCGTGGTCACCGGCGGATCGAAGCAACTTGTCGTGCGCGGGGTTGGCCCCGCGCTGACGAATTTCGGCGTCACCGGTTTCCTCCCTGATCCGTTCCTCGAATTGCGCCGCGGCCCATCGGTCCTGCAGACTAACGACAACTGGCTCGCCTCCGACGCCGCCGCCATTGCCGCCACCGGTGCCTTCGCCCTGCCCGCCGCCAGCCGCGACGCCGCCCTTGTTGGTCACTTCCCCGCCGCCGACTACACCGCGCAAATTTCCTCCGCCGTCGCCGGCGCGAGCGGCGTCGCTCTCGTGGAAATCTACGACACCGGCGCGGGTAGCACCGCCGCGCGCCTCGCCAACGCCTCGGCCCGCGCGTTTGTGGGCACCGGTGACTCGATTTTGATCCCTGGCATCGCGGTTGGTGGCAACGGCGCCGCGGGTCTCCTCATCCGCGCCGCCGGACCCGCACTCGGCAAGTTTGGTGTCACCGATGCGCTCGCCGATCCCGTTCTTACGCTCTACCGAGGCAACGATCCCATCGCGACCAACGATAACTGGGGCACCGCGACGAATGCGGCGCAGGTGACCGCCACTGCGGCCGCGGCCGGTGCGTTCGCTTTCGAACCCGGTAGTCGTGACGCGGCGCTGCTCACGACGTTGCCCGCCGGCACCAACTACACCGTGCAAGTGAGCGGTCGAAACAACACAACCGGGACAGTCCTCGTGGAGTTTTATCTGGTGAAATGAATTCCGGCCGGCTGTCAGGACCGCACCTGTGACCATGTCCGGTCACGGCGCGCGGGGGGACCAGAGTCGCCAGAATTCGCCTCCGGCCGGCTGGTCGCCGAAACGACGGAGCAATTCGCGGGAGGCCGGATTCTCTCCGTGGCGCAACTTTTCGACCAACAAGGGGAGGACGCGCGTTCGGTTCTCTTCGCTGACGTCTTTCTTCGGCCATATCTTCTGCGGATCGACATATGGCGCGGCGACACGGAGTGCGGCGCGGAGACTGCGGCCGTCGGGCGTGGAGAACTTCCAAAGATCGACTCCCACGTGTTCGCCGAGGCGGGCAATCAGGATCAGGGCCTCCAAATTGAACAGAACGTAGTTGAGCGACCGCGTGCGGCGCAGCTCGTGCGGCTGACTCCCGTTGGGCTCGATTTGGCGGGGCAGGCGCACGTCGCGAACGGCGGTGATGATCTGCTTTGCGTCGTCGGTGTGGCCGAGCACCAAAGCGAGATGAGCGCGTTGCGCGGCAAACCACGAACCGTGGTTGTTTTCGGCTGCCGCTTCTTCGGTGGCGTTCTTGCTCGTGCTGAGCCACCGGTAGAACTCCTCGAGCCACGAGCGGAGTGCGTCGGCGTCGGCGACGGGCCAGGTTGTCGATCCGGCTAGGAGCGCGAGGCCGTCGTTGAGCAACATCAGATGCCGTGCCTCGATCAAGCCGGTGCCCCGGCCGGGGCTGCGGCCGGGAATGCCCTGCGCGTGCTGAAAATTCGGATTCATGCGCGTCGCTGAATCGAGAAACCACCCGCGTGTGAGCTGCGCGGCTTTCTGCCCGTAGCGCGTGTCGCCGGTGAAGAAGAAGGCGAGCGCGAGCGTGCGCACCGACTCACACGTGCGACGGAAAGCCAGCATGTCGCCACTGGTGCGGCTTTCGGGATTCACGACACCGTCGCGCTGCAGATAAGGCAGGCCGTCGGGCTTGCTCGGGTCGGGCCACCAATACGGGCCGGTGCTATAGTAGTCGTGACGGTCTCCGCTCGCAGCAACGCCCGGGCTGTCGAGCACCGAGGCGGGTTTGAGGTCGAGGAGCTGGTCCGCCGCGGCGCGGAGGGCAGTAACGTCGCGGATAGCGGTGGCGTCGACGCGCGCGTGCCGGGCGCGCACCTCGGCCAGGCCCTGCGCGTCGATGGCGAACGTGCGGGGCAGATCGGCGGCGCAGACCGATGCTGCTACGCAGAGAGTGGCCAGGAGCAATTGGCAGATCCGCCCGGTGGGAGGACTGCCCGGCGACCGGCCGGGCCGAAAACGACAAATCGCGAGCATGATGCTTAGAAGCTAAACGTGTTCGTGAGATACCAGCGGCGCTCCGGAGGGAGACGCGCGGTGGCGACGTCGCCCCACGGTTGGATTGTGACCGGCAGGAGCGAGTCGCTGCCGATGGCATTACGCACGTTCAGCTGCACTTTCCATTTGATGCGATTTTGGAAGACCGACCGGCTGTAGCTGGCCGAGAGATCGACGTTGGTGTCAGCCGAACCCCAATACGGATTGGCGATGTCGGTGATGACGCCTCCGTCCGGTTTGCGAACGGTCGGGTAGCCGAGCGCGTATTTATCCTGCCAGCGCACGCCACCGCCGACGGCCCAGCCCTTGAGCGACAGGCCGAAGAACGGTTCGGATCCGAACGCGTAGTTGGTCACAAGATTTGCGCGCCACTTGCGCTGCTCGGCACTCACGCTGCCCTCGGTGGCGAGCACCGTGGCGAGCGGCACGTAGAGATTGGCATCGAGCCATTGGCCGTAGGTTTGCGTATTGGCGGGTAGCGGCGTGCCCGGGACGTAGCCGGTCGGGTAGTTGCCGCGCGGCGTGCTCGCGAGTTTGTCGAACGTGGGCTTCATCAGCGCGACGAAACTCTTCATGAACGGCAGTGAATTGCTCTGCACGGTTTCTTGCTTGGCGACATTGAGCAGGATGCGCCAACGCTGCGTTGGATTGAAAACCAGATCGGCCTCGAGGCCCTTGGCGGTGGTGTCGGTCGTGTCCGTCGCGCCGGAGAGGCCGGTATTCAGAATACCCGAGACCGCGATGTTTGGCGCGGTGCCCGTGATGCGGAAATTGTGCAGATCGCGGTAATTGGCGGGGAGCGGTGCGAACAACGTCGCGATGTCGGCATTGCGCTGCGCGGCCATCACCGGGTTGATGTTGCCCTCGACGGCCCACGCGGCGGCCGCACCGAAGATATTGTTGACGGTGGCCGCGGTGAAATTGCTCCAACTGTAGCTCGCGCCCTTGATGGCGGTTTCGAACCGGTTGATGCGGATGGAAAACTTGTCGTTGAGCGTGGAGAGATTTACGCCGTATTCCCTGGTCTCGCCCTGGGGCGACGCCCAGCTGACGCCGAACGGGCTGATGCGTCCGCCGAGCGGCGTGAAATTTTCGGAGCGGTTGGCGAAGACGCTCACGTCGCTGCCCGCCGGCAGGCGCAGCCATTTCTGCGGCCAGCGCAAGACTCCGCCCCAGCTTTTGATTTCTTTGGCGGCAAAAGGTGGCGGCCGGCCGTTGAACAAAGCGAAATTGCCGAACCCGAAGTGCGCTTTGCCCGGATCGAGCCGGTTGGCGGGGTTGACCGTGTAGGCGGTGCTGGTGTTGGCCGAGAAATCCTCGTCGCGGCGCCAGCTGAGAGTGGTGATGAGATGATCGAGCAGCCAGTTGCTTTGAAGCACGAAGGCTTGCGACTTGATCACTTCGCGCGAGGCGGTGCCGGGGCCGGCGATGTCGATGAGGGTGGATGGGGCGGAGACGAAGCTGCCCGGATCGGTGGCATCGCCGTTGCGCTTGAAATAGCTCACGGGAATCAGCGGACCGGCCTCGATGCCGGGCGTGCGGATCGATTCGAGACGGAGCGGGTTGTTGTTTCCGATGATCGACGGCCCCATGTAAACCATGATGGCGGGCCGGCGGAGATTGATCCCGAGGTCGCCCGTCGTGGAAGCGTCGAGGGCCTCGCCGAGGGTGGAAGTAACGGGGCGCTGGTCGAGGAGGTTGACGCGGCTCTCTTCGTAAAGGCCGGTGAGCGAGTGCCGGCCGAGCCAGCGCGTCCAGCCTTTGTTCAGTTCCTTGAAATCGTAGCGCAGGAAACCGGTGGCATGTCCGGCCTCGCGCTCTTCGAACCGCTCGCGCCAGCTCGAAAGGCCGTAGACGGCGTAGGGCCGGCCCAAGTTGGGATTGGCCTGGCCATTCGGGAGCGTAACCGAGGTGTCGAGGAAGATATGGTTGGCGTTGTTGATCGAGAAGAAGGAATTCCGCGAACGTCGATCTGCCCGTTGGACATCGTAGGCGAGTTCGAGGCCGGCCCGGTTCTCCCAGAAGCTCTGCTCAAGGCGGACGTTAAACGTGCGGAACGACTCGTCTTGGCGGGAGGACTCGTCGATCAGGCGGTTTTTCCAGTCGAACGCGGAGTAGTCGGTGAAGCCCTGCGCTTTGATCCCGGCGGGAACAAAGCCGGGCAATTGCCCGCGCGGGACGTTGGCCGCAGTCCAGTAACCGGCCGGGAAATCGAAGATATTCTGTGTATGCAGAAACCGGATCGAGTCGGTGATCAGGTTGCGGTTGGCGACCGGATTGAAGACCTGCGTCTTGACGGCATTGGCGGCGTTGACAGTCGTGCTCGGCGTGGTGGACATGAACGCGAGCGACAGCTGCCGGTCGGTGGGGTTACTGTAGACGAAGGTCGGCCCGAGGGAGATCGAGTTGCTGAAGAAAAATCCCTCGGTGGCGGTGCCGTGGGGGCCGGCGGCGTTGACGGGGTCGTCGAAGAAGCGCCAATCGTAGCTGGGGCGTCCGGCGGCATACCATGGCGTCGGAACGCTATTGTAGGGCACGGAAATCAGCGGGCGGTTGGCCGAAGTGTTGCCCGTTTCGAAATTGGCGCGGATCGTCGTGGTTTGCGTGGGCTTGATGGTGAGCGCACCGTAAACGCGTTTCTTTTCCTCGAAGGCCGGGCGCTGGTTGAACTCTTCGCGGTCGCGGAGCAGGGCGAGTCGGAACGCGGCTTTCTGCGGCACGAGCACGAAATTGAAGTCGGTGTTGGTGCGCTGGCTGGAGTTGTTCCCGTAGCGGAAACTGACTGAGTGCTTGTTGCCGCGAAACTCCGGATCGAGGAGCGCGGTGTCCACAATGCCCGCGGCGCTGCCGACGCCGAAGAGAGCGGCGTTGGGGCCGCGGTTCACGGTGACGGTGCCGGTGTTGTAGGAATCGAACGGAATCGAGGTGGCGAAATAGCCGCGCGTAAACGTCGGGGAGGCGAGACCGCGGGAACGGCTGCTGCCCTGTGGGTCAATGCGGGCGGCGTTGCCGTTGGGGCGGGCCTCGTTGATGTCGTTATTGGCACCAGAAAAATTACCGCCCGCACCCGCCGCATCCATGCCGGTCGCGAAGATGAGCAGATCCGACGAACTGGTGGCGCCGAGGTCCTCGATCAGATCTTTGGTGTAGATGGAAATTGAAGCGGCGAGCTCCTTGACCGGCGTATTGAGCCGGGTGCCGGCCAAGGTGGAGCTGGCTTGGTAGCCGGTGTCCTTGTTCGAGCTGACCACGAAGGGCGAGAGTTCGACGAGTTCACTGGTGGGGGCCGGAACGGTGTTGGCAGTCTCGGTCTTCGGCGTGGCCGTGAATTGGGCTTCGAGGGATGCGGAGGCCAATAGCAGGGTCGCGAATGCTCCGCGGAGCCCGGGGTAGGGGACTCGGTTCATACGCGGGATTGTCAGACAAGTTTAATAATTATCAAGTCTGCAACTGAGCGCTGCACGGACCGCCCGGTCCGCGCTTGGGTTTACAAATCCGGTGCGACCATCATGTAGCCGGCGGAGCGCACGGTGCGGATCAAGCGCGGCTCCTTCGCATCGTCGTGGAGCTTTTTGCGGAGCGACGAAATGTGCACGTCGATCGAGCGGTCGAACACGTCGTAGTTGCGGTCGCGCGCTTCATCGAGGAGCGCCTCGCGGGATTTGATACGCCCCTTCGCCTTCGCGAGACTCGCGAGTAGATCAAACTCAACCGGCGTGAGCACGAGCGGCTCGGCGCCGAGCACGGCGGAGCGGGCGTCGAGATTGAGCCGGAGATCGCCCACGACGACTTCCTTGGGCGGAGCCTCGGCGTTGGCGGTGACGGTGGCGTTGAGTGCACTGCGGCGGAGGACGGCGCGGAGTCGGGCGAGGAGTTCGCGGGTGGAAAACGTTTTCGGGAGGTAATCATCCGCGCCGACTTCGAGGCCCACGATGCGGTCGGTTTCGTCGCCACGCGCCGTGAGCATGAGTACAGGCACGGTAGATTTTTGGCGGATGCGTTTCAGGACCTCGAAGCCGTCCATGCCGGGGAGCATCACATCGAGAATGAGCGCGTGCGGGGCGGCGGGGCCGGTGGCGGTGGCGCGCTCGACGCCCTCGGGGCCCGCATGCACGGCGGTGACATCGAAACCGAGCGGCTCAAGATAGGTGGTGACGAGACGGCAAAGTTTTTTGTCGTCATCGATCATCAGCAGGCGCGTGCGGCCGGTGTCGGGGGCGGCGGAATTCATCGGGCGGAGTTTTGGGGAGTTGTCGCGGCGCGTGCAACCGTCGAGAGCTTAACGTGAGTTTAACAATTCTCATCCGTTCGGCTTACATTCGCTTAACCTCAGTGCCTTATCTTCTGCCTATGCGCTGCGTGTTCCTCCTGTTCCTCCTGTGCTCTCCCTTGGGCGCGGCGGAGCTGCGGATGGAAGTGCAGTTGCGCTGGCGGGGTGTGCCGGTCGCGGTGCCGTCGGCGGAATTGGCCGGGGCGACTGGCCAGACGGTGCGCTTGACGCGGTTTGCGGCGATTGTGGCGGGGGTCGTGCTCACGCGCGCCGAGGGCGGCACGGTGCAACTCGACGGCGAATACGGTTTGCTCGATGCGGAGTCGGGTCGGCTCGCGCTGACGCTCCGCAACGTCCCTGACGGCGATTATCACGGGTTAGAATTTCAGCTCGGGTTGCCGGCGGTAGTGAACCACGGCGATCCGGGGCAGTGGCCGGCGCGGCATCCCTTGAACCCCATCGTCAACGGTCTGCACTGGGGCTGGGCGGGCGGCTACGTGTTTGCGGCGATCGAGGGACGCTGGCGCGGGAGCGCGACGGGGCCGGCGAAACCGGCGGGCGAGGAGCGCGGTTTCTCCTACCACCTCGGGACCGATCCCCGCGTGATGCGCGTGGGGTTTGTGTCGCTGCTGACGGTGGCGGGGCCGACGACGGTCTCGCTCGCGCTCGATCTGGGCAAGGCGGTGGGCGGCCACATGCTCGCGGCCGACGACGGCAGCGAGACGACACACTCCGCCGAAGACGACGCGCTCGCCACCAAGCTCACGAAGGCGATGGAGCGGGCGTGGTTTTTTCTCGAAGCGAAGCCGACGACCACGCCGCCGGCCGCTGTGGCGACAGAAAAGGGGGCGGCGGAGCGGGCGAATGAAACGCCCCGCGGAACGCCGCGGCCGTTTGTCGTGCCGGCGGGATTTCCGCAGCCGGAACTCCCGGCGGACAATCCGCTCACGCAGGAAGGCGTGGCGCTGGGCGAGCAGCTCTTCCACGACCGGCGGCTCTCGGCCGGGAGAATCCAGAGCTGCGCGAGCTGCCACGCGCCGGAGTTGGCGTTTGCCGACGGGCAGGCGACGAGCGCGGGCGTCGACGGTGTCCGCGGCACGCGCAATTCCATGCCGCTCTTCAATCTCGTGTGGAGCCCGGGCTACGGGTGGGACGGCGGCAAGCCGCGCATCCGCGACCAGGTGCGCGCGGCGATGACGAATCCGATCGAGATGAAAGCGGATCTCGAGGTCGTCACGACGGAACTGAACCGCGACGCCGGGCTGCGTGGCAAATTTGCGGAGGCCTTCGGCTCGCCGGACATCACGGCGGACCGCGTCGACCTAGCGCTCGAGCAATTTCTGCTGACACTCATCGCGGCGGATTCGAAGTTCGACCGCTCGCTGCGCGGCGCGGCCAAGCTGACCGAGGAGGAGAAGGTGGGCTTCGCGCTCTTCGTGTCGGAATACGATCCAGCGCGCGGGCGGCGCGGCGCAGATTGCTTTCATTGTCACGGCGGCGCGTTGTTCACGGATTTCGGGCTGCGCAGCAACGGACTCGATCTTGTCAGTGCCGATGGTGGCCGGGCACTCGTGACCAGTAAAAAAACCGACGCGGGCAAGTTTAAAACCCCGTCGCTGCGCAATGTGGCCGTGACTGCGCCCTACATGCACGACGGCCGCCTCGCGACGCTCGAGGACGTGATCGCGCACTACGACCACGGCGTGAAACGCGCGGCGACGCTCGACCCGAATCTCGCGAAGCACCCCGCGGTCGGCCTCGCTCTGACGGCAGGGGAGCAGCGCGCGTTGGTGGCGTTTCTACGGACCCTCACCGATTCGACGGTGTCGGCCGCGCCCGCCGGAAAATCTCTCACGTCTCATCCATGAAAACTATCGCAGCTTTTTTTGTTTTGCTCGCCACGACCACCGTCGCGCTCGCGCATCCCGGTCACAGGTCGCTGACTACGGTGCCCGCGCCTGCGGTGGCGGCGGAAGTCTCGATCACTGTCGAGGGAGCGAAACGGGTCATTCGCGCCAACGGTATTCCCGATCATGCTACGGGGAGGTTCCCCGGGCGCGGGAACCCGAATATGATCGCGGCGCAGCGTTATGTGTTGGTGGTGCCGATGAGTCCGCAGCGCGCGGCGACGACGACGCCATTGGGCATGGGGCCGTTTGGCGTGGCGGTGAACGGGGTGGTGTTCGATCCCGGTGCGAACGAGTAGCGGCACGAGGACCGCTCGACTGGTTGTCAATACGAGGCGCTCGGCGGCGGGCGCAATCTAGGTATCGATACGGAACACGCCCATGTGCAGCCGAACGGAGCGTATCACGATCATGGGATGCCGACCGTATTGTTGACGCGGCTCACCGGCGGGAAACTCCAGATGGTGCTCGCCAGCTGGGCGGCGGATGGTTTTCCCCCTTACGGTCCGTGGATTCCGACCGACGCCAACGATGTGACGTCCGCACTGAAACGTGCGCTGCCGAGCTATCGCTTGAAAGCGGGCGCTCGGCCCGATGGTCCCGGTGGCGCACACGGCGGAACGTTCGGCAAAGACTGGGCCTATGTCGCGGGCAGCGGCAATCTCGACGAATGCAACGGGCGCATGGGCAAAACGCCGGAGTTCCCCGCGGGCACTTACTATTGCGTACTGACGGACGACTATCCGTTGGCATCGCGGCTCTGGCGGGGCACGCCAGACTGGATTTTCAGCCGGTGAGGTCCGCCGCCGAGAGGCGGGCCGGATGGTGGAAAGGGCAAGCAACAGAAGCGCACGCCGTAGAGTGCGCGACCGCCGCTCACGGCGCTCATGGGCCGCAACGTGCACCACTCAGGTGCGCTCTGCGTTGTCGCCAGCGCGAGCGAGCTCCCCAAGCCCGACTGTTTTTTAGTGACACGGGAATGCGATCGGTGGTGGCCGAACGCGTGAACGTTTTGTCTTAGGGTAGTTGATACAGATACCAAAGCCCCGCGGATTCCGCTGCCGGTAAACGCGGGCTAGCGAGGCCTGCTCAGAACGCTTTGCCGTCGGCCTTGGTGCCGCACACGCAGACTTCGAGGCCGAGTTCGGCGGCGAGGGCGGCTTTGGCGTAGCAGGCGAGATCGGCTTCTTTGGCGCTGTGCGCGTAGGCGACTTGGATGTGGTTGGCTTTGTGTCGGGCCATCATTTGGTCGCGCGAGACGCCGTAGGTCACGGCGTGCATGATGGGCCATTGCATGGTCGTCTCTTTCCAACGGCGTTCGGTTTCGGCGAGCGGGAGCGTGATGACCTTGGCGCGGCCGAGGTCCATCTTGAGTTTGCCGTCTTCGACGAAAATACGGCTCCAGACGATTTCGCCGGGTTTGGCGATGCCGCGCACGGTGCCGCCGCCGAGGCGGAAATACATCGGAGGTTGCCGCAGCGAGTCGGTGCCTTGGTATCCGTCGATGTGGTGCGCGGGCGGGGCGCTGCCGGAGATGAGGAAGACCCAGACATACTCGTCCGTCGTGCCGCTGGCATCGGGGGCACCCCAACGCAGATCGTGCAACGTGTTTTCGACGGGCTGACCGAGGGCGGTGTGGATGCGGTGGGTGAAGAGACCGTCGAGACCGGCGCACTCGTCGACTTCGTTAAAGTGGGTGAGCGGCTGGCCGGGCCGGATAACTTTCCCGGCGGCGTTTTTCACGGGCGGTCGGTCGCTGTTGTTGAGGATACCCTCGGCCAGATCGCTGGCGGGGAGGAGATCCTTGAGGCCCTGCTGGTACTGGATGCCGATGGACTCGCAACCAAACTCGTCGGCGATGCGGAGGGCGGCGACGTAGGTTTTACACTGCCAGAGGACCTGCGGCTCGGTGAGCTCGGTGGCCTCGTTGGTGCCGAGGTGGAATGTCATGCCCTTCGCGCGGAGCCAGTCGAAGACGGCACGCGCCTCGGTTTCGGGCACCTGCGTAGCGGCGTAGTAGAGCGCGGATTGCGAGAGACGCTCCTTGTACACGCCGGTTTGAAAGAGGAGTTCGTCGGGGATGATGGCGTTATACATGCCCATGCAGCCCTCGTCGAAGATGCCCATAATGGATTTCCGGCGGCGAAGATTGGCGGCGATTTTTTTTGCGATCGCGCGGGCCTTTGGCGGGACGGACGCTTTTGCGAGCGGTTTGACATGCGCGGTTTGGTGCGTGGCGACGCCGGTGGAGAGCCAGGCCTTCAAGCCGGTGAGAAAATAATCGTCGGAGAAATCGTCGCTCCAGAGGGTGGAATACTTTACGCCGGCTTTGGTGAGGGAGCCGTTGAGATTCAACATGCCGACGAGACCGGGCCACGTGCCGGACCAGTTGGCGACGGTGAGAACCGGGGCCTGATGCGAGATGAGGCCGGCGAGGAGATGGTGCGAGTATTGCCAGACGGCCTCGGCGACGATGAGTGGGGTCTTGGGATCGAGGCTGGCGAAGACCTCCATGCCCTCTTTTTGAGAACTGATGAAGCCGTGCTTTTGGGCGGCTTTGTAAGGGTGGGCGCGGACGAGTTTAAAACCAAGCTTGGCGAGGGCGGCGGTGAGGGTCTGCTCCATCGCGTGTTGCGCGGGCCAGCAGACTTCGTTGGCGGATTGGCGGAGGTCGCCGTTGGCGACGAGTAAGATCGTTTTGAGTTTGGCCATGGTAGAAAGTCGGGGTGAGAGTGAAAACGAAGCGTGGCGAGAGAATAGTGCCCGACAAGTGCGGAGTCTGGATTTCAGGAAGATTCGGCGATTTTTTTCGGCGATCGACGGCGCTCGGCGGCGGGCTCCGCGCCGGTATCGAGATGCTTTCTGGGCGGACTCGAAGTCACTGGATATGCGATCAAGGTCGCCACGGGCAGGCGGTGGATGGTCATGCTAATTTATTTCCGAGAAGAGCTTAACCGGCTGCGGGTAGGAGCCTGCTTGCAGGCGATTTTTAGGTCCTGAATCGCCCGCAAGCAGACTCCTGCCAAAGGCCGTCAGGCGGCTCATGTCGAAGACAAGGTGGAATCGAAGTACTGTCGCGAGCAGCGCACTGGGAGGACGAAGCGAAGGAGGGGGCTTCATCGGGTGGCGCGAGGAGAGGAAGACGGTGCGGTCATCTCCATGTGAAAAGGAGACGCGGGAGCGGGCGGCATGACCAAACTTGCAGAGGGCCGGCGGGATGTTTCTCCTCGCACGGTGAACCTGTCCACGCCCTCGTTTCCGACCATTCGGTCCGTTGAAGTTACGCCGCTCGATATTCCGCTCTTCGAGCCGTTTGGGATTTCCGGGGGCGCGCAGGCGGCGGCAAACAATGTAGTGGTCACGCTCGAGTTGGCTGATGGCACGCTCGGCTATGGCGAGGCGGCGCCCTTGCCTGCCTATAACGGCGAGACGCAGGCGCAGGCGTTGGCCGTGCTCGCCGGGGCCCGGCGCTGGCTCGCGGGTTACGTGGTGAAAGACTGGCGCTGGCTCGCGGCGGAGTTTCGCGGGCGCGGCGGTGCGTGGTGCGGTTCGGCGCAGTGCGCGTTTGAGCTGGCGCTGCTCGACGCGCTCACGAAGCAGCGAGGCGAGCCGTTATGGAAATTCTTCGGCTGCGCGGGCACGATGCTGGAGACGGACATGACTGTCACGACCGGCACGGCGACGGAGGCGGCGGACAATGCGCGGGCCATTCGGAAGCGCGGTATTCGCATGATCAAGGTGAAGGTGGGCGGAAAACTCGGGCCGGCGCACGATCTCGAACGCTTGGGTGCGATTTACGAGGTGGCGCCGGATTCGCCGCTGATTCTCGACGGTAACGCGGGTGTCTCCCGAGCCGCGGCGAGCGAACTCGTGCGCGGGTTGAAGGCGCGCGGCATTGTGCCGGCGTTGCTGGAACAGTGGTTGGCGAAAGATGATCTCGCGGGGGCCCGGTCACTCGCGGAGGAATCGGGTTGGTTGGTGGCGGCTGACGAGAGTGTGACCAGCGCGGACGATGCGCGCCGGGTGGTGGCAGAGCGCGCGGCGGGTGCGATTAATATCAAGCTGATGAAGGGCGGAGTCGCGGCGGCGCTCGATATCGTCGCGGTCGCGAAATCGGCGGGGCTGGCGCTGATGATCGGCGGCAACGTCGAATCGATTCTGGCGATGACCGTGTCGGCGTGTTTCGCGGCAGGGCAGGGTGGGTTTGATTTTGCGGACCTCGATACCCCGCTGTTTCTCGCGGAGAATCCGTTTGACGGAGGGTTCACGATGAACGGCGGGAGAATTTCTGTGGCGCACATTGCGGCAGGTCACGGGGTGACGCCGAAGCCTCCCCAGACCAGTTAGCCCACGAGGCGCAAAAATCGTTGTGCGTGGCGGCGAGAATCTCCGACACGCCGATCGGCGCGTCGCACGCGCGGTGGCCGTCGCAAGGTGACGCAGAAATATTTTTAAAGTGTGAGTTTTCAAATATTTCTTACATTTTTCATTTGACGGATAAAAGTTAGATACTCCTGTTCCCCCCATGAGCACACCAGCCGTGTCCGATACCGTTTGGTTCACGACCAAGGGCCAGGTCGTCATCCCGCGCCGTTTGCGGAAAGAGTTTCAGATTGAGGACGGCACGCGCGCCGTGGTGACGGCTACGCCGGAAGGCATCCTCCTGAAACCGGTGACCAAGTGGTCGATTGATCGCGGCTTCGGTCTCTTGAAGCGCAAGCCCGGCGGCAAGTCGTTCGCCGAAGAATGGGCGGAGCATAAACGGGCGGAGCGTGAGCTGGAGGATAGATAAGATGGCGGCCTTCGTCCTCGATTCGCATGCGTTGCTGGCTTTCTTTCGCGGTGAGGAAGGAGCGGTCGCCGTCAAGGATCTGCTTCACAAAGCGGCCGGCCTCGACCGGCTGCTTCATATGACGGAGGTGAATTACGCGGAGGTGAAATACACGCTGCTGAAAAAAGATGGCGCAGAAGCGTGGGTGCAGGCCGCCGACATCCTAGACAGCCTGCCGATTGAATTCCATCCGGTCATGAGGGGGCTCGCCGCTACCGCCGCCGACTTCAAGGCCCGCTTCAAAATCAGTCTGGCCGACGCCTTTGCCGCAGCGTTGGCGAAGGAAAAGAAGGCGGAACTAGTCACGGGCGATCGGGAGTTCAAGGCGCTGGAGAAGGAAATCAAAATTGTATGGCTCAAATGAACCGCGCAGTTCGAAAGTCATTCGCAAACCACGAACTCGTTACTTTGGCCGTTTTCCTATGCGGCAGCTACGCCAAGACCGTGGACTTGGAGGACGTCGCCATGGAAGTAAACAAGCTTGCTCCCGGACGTTTCACTTGGCGGAAGGATGCTGACCAAATCAACATCAAGAATGTTGATGCGTTCCTGTGGGACGCGAAGAAAGTTAAGAATGGAGGCCTTGTTGTTAATCCGGAAAGAGATCACTGGACTCTGAATGAAACGGGTGGGGTATTTGCGCGGGAGAAGATTGGCCAATTGGCGGGCGCGGATGTCGCTCGAAAGACGCTCAGCGCAAAGGATACCCGAGGGCGACGAAGAACACGTTGCGATGTCACTCTCGAACCTTTTGCTCGAAATCTAACGATTCTCCAAATCGCATGACTCCTTCGAAAACCGCTCTCATCACTGGCGCATCGCGCGGCATTGGCCGTGGAATCGCCATCGAACTCGCCCGCCTGGGCGCGCGCATTGCGATCAATTATGCGGGCAACGCTGAGGCGGCCGCCGAGGCGCTCGCACTGGTGAAGGCCGCAGGTGGCGATGGCTTCATCGTGCAAGGCGACGTGGCGGTCGCAGCCGATCGCGAGCGATTGGTGGCCGAGACGGTCGCGCAGTTCGGTCGGATCGATGTACTCGTGAACAACGCGGGAGTCGCTCCGAAGGTGCGCGCCGATTTGCTCGACGCGGGCGAGGAGAGCTTCGACCGGCTCTTCGCGATCAACCTCAAGGGGCCGTTTTTCCTCTCGCAGCTCGTCGCGAAACACATGCTGAAGCAGGCGACCGACGCCGAAGGCTTCCGCGGGCGTATCGTCAACATTGCCTCGATTTCTGCCTATACGGCGTCGATCAACCGCGGCGATTACTGCATGGTGAAGGCGGGGCTCGCGATGATGACGAAGCTCTTCGCCGACCGTCTGGCGAACGACGGGATCAACGTTTATGAAATTCGCCCCGGCGTGATCGCCACCGATATGACCGGCGGGGTGAAGGAAAAATACGACAAGCTCATCATTACCGACGAGCGCAGCATTACGCCGATTCGCCGTTGGGGAAAACCGGAGGATATCGGGCGAGCGGTGCGCGCGATCGCGGAGGATCGTTTTCCGTTTTCGACGGGTGCGTGCTTTGACGTGGACGGTGGGTTTCACCTGCAGCGGCTATAAAGCCAGCTGTCGTGTCCGGCTGTCGTTTGCGGGGGCGGCAGGGGATTTCCTGCCAAGGCGTAGCGTCCCAACGGGCGCGGCGCGCTTTTTGGTGCGTATGGTTTTAACGCGGCCGAGCAGGGATTGCGGCCGGTAGCGCGTGCGCCTCGGGGCACACGCTGCCAAAGGAGGGCCGCTTTTCGCTGGCGCCCTTTGGTCGTGACCCCGCCGGCGGTTAGGAATCCGTCGCTCCGTTCGACCCCCGCCCGCACTTCCCGGGGGAGCGGATTTTTTTGCGCACTTGAGAAATGTCCGCTGACCAGTACAGTCTGACTTCCATGAAAAAACTCGTTACCCTCCTCTCCTCGCTCTGTCTCGCGCTCGCGGTTTATGCCGGCTCGGGCAAAGTGGCCGATATCTCGCACGCTGATCTTCAGGCGGCGATTACCAAGAAAGCCGTCACCGTCCTCGATGTGAATGGGAGTGACTCTTTCGCTGAAGGCCGCATCCCCGGGGCGATCGATTTTTCCGCCAACGGCAAGAAACTCGCCGCCCTGCTGCCGAAGGACAAAAACGCCCTCATTGTCGCCTATTGCGGCAATGAGTACTGCAACGCCTACCGGGCGGCGGCCAGCGCGGCGGTCGCACTCGGTTACACTAACGTGAAGCACTACGCGCCGGGGATCGATGGCTGGAAGAAGTCGGGCGCGAAAACGGAGAAGAGCTGAGCCCGTCGGCGAAAACGAAAGCGAAAAAGTTTCTCAGACTAAGCCCGGGCCGTGTGCCCGGGCTTTTTTGCGCCTGCACGGTGAAGCCTAACGGGCACTGGGGCATGAGGCACGGGGGAATGGGGACGCGACGCCCCCATCGCGTGCTCGGGCCTTCCGCGACGCGGGCGTCGCGGTGCCAATGGCGCGGGGGGGGCGATTTTTGCGCTCGCGACACGACGTCGGGCGGACACGTTCGCGCGGATGTTGTTCACCTGCCAATCCGGCTTCGAAACGTTGCTCGGTCGCGAGCTGGCGGACGCCGGCGCGCCCGTCGTCGAGCAAGGACCCGGTTGGGTGCGGACTGACGTCGCGGTGGCGACCGAGAGGTTGGCATTTCCGTGGCTCACCTTGCGCGATCCCAGCGAGGTGAAAGGCGAATCCGTCAACGCCCTCGCGACGCGCGTGGCGGAATATTTTCTCACCAGCTTGCGCGGTGAGCGGATCGAGGCGGCGTGGCCGAGTGTGTGGCTCGGGCCGCAGGAGACAGTCGGGCTGGGGCGCCGTCTCTCGGCGGTCGAGTCCGCGTTTGGTGAGCTGTTGAAGAAAAAACTTTCGCGCGTCGCGAAGCTTGCGGTTAGGGACGTGCCACGGGGCGTGAGTCCGGATGGCCATGTCGCCCGCGGGCTGTGGGTCTATTTCGTGGATTTTGGGCGTGCCTACGTGGCGCGCGAGGCGTTCGTGCACGGTCAGCGCCGGATGGCGGACGACGATCTCGCCCCGTCCCGCTCGTATTTAAAAATCGAGGAGGGGTACATTATCCTTGGTCGCGAGCCGGGGGAAGGGGAGTGCGTGTGCGATCTCGGTGCTGCGCCCGGTGGTTGGAGCTACAGTGCGGCGAAACGCGGCGCGCGGGTCCTCGCCATCGACAACGGTCCGCTCAAGGGCGGTGCGCTCGATCACCCGCGGATCGAGCATTTGTGCGCGGATGCGTTCAAGTTCATCCCGCGTGTCGGCGAGAACTTCGACTGGCTGTTCTGCGACCTCGTCGAGGAGCCCCACCACGTCTTGCAGCACATCGTCACGCCGTGGCTCGCTCAGGGCTGGTGCCGCCGTTTCGTGATCAACTTTAAGATCGGTCGCGTGGACGCCGTGGCGCTGTTGAGAGAGCTGTGCGCACCGGATTCACCGTTTGCGAAACACGCCCCGGGCTTCCGCATCCGCCACCTTTATCACGACCGCGAAGAGTTTACGGTGGTGGGCGAAGTGACGGGGCGCTGAGGGGACTACGCCACCCGCACAAAATCTGCGTTTGCGACGTGGTGCCGAACGTAGGGTGACGAGCCCCGCCACCCCTTCCGAGCCGACCGTCTTGATCGCTTGATAGAGGCCGGCGTCCAGCGAACGGATCTGCGCACATTCACCATGCTCGATGAAACCGCGCAGGTCGCCATTCAACATGAGCGCGTGAAAAATCTGCCGCAGTTCGCCCGTTTGGGTCGCATCGGCGATCGCCGTTGAGAGATATTTCTCGAACTGCTCAGCTGCGAGCTGGTCGCGCCGCGCCACCTCCGACTGAAATCCGAAGATTACTTTGAGAATCTCGCGGAGGGTCGGGTTGCGGTCGGTGCGAAAGACCTGCTGGAGCTTGAGCAAATTCCAGAATTCCTTCGGCTGCTCCAAGAGCAGTTGCGCCGCGATGGCCTCGGCGGCGGGCCAATTTTCGAGCGCCACCGCTTCGCGGAGCGCGGGATGCTTCGCAGCCATTTCCTGGGCCTGCGTGGTGAAGCGCTGGCGATACATCTCGCGGTCGATTTTCATGCCGTCGTCGCCGATCAATTCGTGCACGATGTCGGCCAGCGGATCGACGGAGGTGTTAATGAACGTGGCGGGCTTCGTCGGACCGGGCCCATCGGTGCCGCCGGTTTCGCCACCGGGGCCGGTGGGCGGCAGGCCTTTCGGCAGCTTGATCTTTTGATCGTAGTCGAACGTTTCCTCGAAGAACTCGCAGTTGGCGAAGAAATCGAAGAGCACGAACCCACCCTTGGCCGCCGTGCGCTCGGTCGCGCCGTCGTGATGCTTAAAACTCGAAGAGCCGGGTGCCGCGGCCTTTGATCTGCACAAAATCGGTCGGGGAAAAGATCGGCCGCGCGAGCACCACGTTGAGCAGGTCCTCGCAGTCGTCGCCGGTGGTCACTATGCCCACGGTGACTTAGACCCGCGTGCGGCTGGTGTCGTAGTCGCGGAACTCCGCCGCGCGCCATTTGGATTTCCCGTTCAGGTTGTTGTTGGCGAAATCCATCGCCATCTGCTGCGCACCGGGCTGGTCGGATGTCACCTGCACGGCGAAATCCGAACCCGCGCCGTAAACCTCGGGCCAGCGCCGCGTCGCCTCGGCGTTGAGCAGCGTGACGAGTTTGGTCGCATGCTGGCGGCTCACGGCGAAGCAGATCTTTTTGCCGATTTCCCCGGTCAGCGGGTCGCGCTTCGCGTGGTCGAAGAAGCAGCGCGTGAAGCTGAGATTCGTCTCTTCGGAGAAAAACTTCCGCTCGAAATCGCGGCCTTCGAAAACGAGTTCGGTTTCCTGCCCATCCTCGTCGGCGGTGACTTTGACCGCATAGTCGTCAGGCAGCATCTGCGTCGTGATGTCGGTGCGCGTGTCGATGGCGACGGGGTTGACGAGGAAGGGCGTCGGTTTGTGCCGCACGGCGTCGAGCAGGCTGTAGCAAAACGTCGGCGTGCCGTCGTCGCATCCGAAGGTGCGATACGTGTCGAGGAGCAGCCGCTTTTCGTAGGCGCGCGGATCGTCGCCCGCCTCCTTGTCGGTGACGCCCTCGAGGTAGTCGCGCGGTGTGGCCGTGAGGCCGAGCTTGGCGCCGACGAAGTATTCGAAGAAAGCGCGGTTGTTGCCGCTGATCGTGCGGTGGGCCTCGTCGCGGATGATGAGCTGGAAGTCCGTGGGCGCGAAGTCCGTGAGAAACCGGTTGTTGGTTGCGAGGCTCTGGATGGTGGTGACGACGACCTGCGCTTCCGCCCAGTCGTGCCGCTTCTGTTTGTAGATAACGGTCGAGATGCCGTCCGCCGTCAGTTAGGCCGTGAAGTTCTTCTCGGCTTATCGCTCCAGCTCCAGCCGGTCCACGAGAAACAGAATGCGGTGGGCGTTCTCGGTGCGGAGATAGAGTTTGGCGATGGCCGCGCCGAGAAGCGTCTTGCCCGTGCCCGTGGCCATTTCAAAAAGAAAACGATGCTTGCCCGGGAGCGCCGCCTGCTGGAGCGCGCGCACGGCGGCGACTTGGTAGTCGCGCAGCAAGCGGATTTTCTTGTTCACCATCGCCGTCGCGCGCTCGGCGGCGGAGTAGGTGGGCCACGCTGCGTCCTGCGAGACGGCGAGGTAATTTTCGTCCACCATGACCCCGGCGAGCCGAGCAGAGTCAGGCTTCCACTCGGCGGCCTTGCCGAGTTCTTCAAGCGGGAGGAAGCGCGACACCCGCACCGGATTTCCCTGCCGGAGATTCCAATAGGAGTGGATGAGCCCGTTGGTCAGAAAAATATGGCTGACTCCGAGTGCCAGCGCATACGCCCGCGCCTGCTCCTTCGCGGCGAGCGGATTGATGCTCTCCTCCTTGGCCTCGACGACCGCGACCGGCCGGCCGTCGGTGGTCAGCAGCACGTTATCGACAAACCCACCCGGCACGTGCTGGAAGTCCGCCCCGAGATCGACGTTGGGCGCGAAGACTTTTTTGGAAGCCCGCTGCTCGCAGACGATGTTTTCCCGCCGCCCCGACGCATCCGGCAGAAACCGCCACCCCGCCGCCTCCAACAGCTTATTGACCGCGATCCGGGCTTAAGCTTCGGAGGGCACGGTTTTACGCCCAGATGGGCACGTATTCCGCAAACTTCCTGGACTTGTTTTCTGGATCTGCCGGTTTCACGAGCTTTGGGTCGATCGCTTCTTGGATCAAAGCCGAGACCATGGAGCGCTGACGCTCGGGCATTTTTAGCCGCTCACGCAAGGACTGGTTTGTCATCGCGCGGTCCGAATAATGTTTAAGCACCGCATGCTGGTAACAGGCATTTGGACGCTCTTCTTGGGCCATTTGCGCGAAGGTCCGGGGGCAGTAGAGCGTCACCTTGAAATGAGCCGGCCCAGCCTCGAATTGAATTGGCGGCAACTCATACAGTTCCACCTCCAATCCAGCTTTGAGCAGGCCTGAACCGCGTTCCTCGCAAATCTTGTATTGGCGAAACGTACGGGCCAGCAGTTCGTTTCTGGATTCCGTTTGGGTGCCGATCAGGCGATCCAGTTGCTTCGACGGCAACAAGCCACCCGGATTCGAAACCTCGATTCGGTCATCATAGATTTCGATTAACGGCCCCGCTCCCGTGATCGAAAAATCCTGATGGATGAGCGCGTTTGCGATGATCTCACGCAGGGCAATTTCGGGATAGACTGTCCGCTTCTCACGCAACGCCTGCTGGATGACCTCACTCTGCGCACCAGCGACATGACAAATTCCATCACCGCTTGAGAGCTGATGGCATACCCTTTCGTGCCCTCACGCTCCTGTTTGGTTTTGGCTTTGTTCAGGCCGTCGTAAACCACGATCCGCACGGCTTTCCGGCTGAGATCGGGAAAATCCGCGAGCTTTCGTGCCGCTGCGATGGCGCCTAGATTTGTGACGTAGCCACCGCCGATAGGCTCGCGCGAGACGAAGCGTTCGTGGCTCATCCAGTCGAGCAGTTCGGCGGGGGTCGAGATCGACGGCCGGTCCAGCATTTTGAGAATGGGCACCACATTCAGTTTATCACCCAATTCATCCTCGGGAAACAGCACCGAAGCATGCAGTTCCCCCCGGCGCGGGGTCCGACTGTGCAGCATCATGGTGCCGATTTCTGGTCGGGAAGCTCGGCGGGTGGTCCCGCCTGAACGAATTAACGCATCGTCAAGCCCCTTGCCGCGCAGATGGACCAGTTTGACCGTCGCCTCCGGAACATAAACAACAATAAGCGCACGCCTTCGTAAGATTCGACCCAATGATCCAATGCCAAGCGCGGCTCCAGTGCTTCCCGAACCAGATTGGCCAATTGATTGGTCGTTTTTTCGACCTCCACTTGGCTGATACCTATCGGCGTGCCGGTGCCATCAATCCCGTAGATCAGGTAGCCGCCACCCGGCAAATTCGCCAACGCCGACAAATGTTCGGTCAGGCGCTTCCTGTCGGGAGACAAGTCGGCCTTCCAATCTAGTTCGTTCAGCTCGTGCCGGGGCGGCTTCAAGCTGGCGGCCAGCAATTCCAGTGCTCTGGCCATCCACGATTTCATGGTGTCGTTTTCAACTTAAATAATAACACGCTGCAATTAGGTTATTTATGAATTCTGTCCGTTTGAAATTAATAAAGAATGCCTGCTTGAATAACCGCACGTCGATGTGCCCCAGACGCGGGCGAGGACGCGCTGGATTTTGGCTTCGGTGCGGGGGATCAGCGCGCGCACGGCCGCCACCTCCGCGTCCTCCGCGTCCAGCTCCGCCACGATTCGCCTCTGCTCGGGCAGCAGGGAGGGGGATTCTGATGCTGGCGTTTTCCGAGGGCCAAAGGCCCGCAGCCATACCAGCCCGGGTCAACGCCCCGGATTCTTGGAATACACCAAATCCAAGGGCTGAAAGCCCGGCCCATGTTTCAATCCCAGACATAACGTTCGTCGTGGGTGGTGCCGTATTTTGGGAGGAAGACCCGAAACTCGTCCTGAAACGTTTTCGTGCGGTGGTGCTCGTCTTGGTTGTCGATATAGGCGAGCAACGCATCGAGGTCGGCCGGCCCGACGGAGAGCACGCCGTAGCCGCGCTGCCACGCGAATCCGCCGAGTTCGGGCGATTGGGTTTTCAGCCGTTTCGACGATGACGTTTTAAATTCCTCGACGAGCGTGGCGATGGCCGCGGTGCGCGAGAGCCGGACGGCGTGATGCACGTGGTCGGCCAAGCCACCGACACGCAGGCATTCGCATCCGGCGTTGCGAGCCACGGTGGCGGGGTAGGCGTGGAGAGCGGGACGGATGGTCGGGGCAAGGCATGCGCGCCATTCCTTCGTGGAAAACACGAGGTGGACGATGACGTTGGCGAGCGATTGGGGCACGGAGAATGAACCGGGCTTTCAGCCCTCGGCGGGTTTGGGATCGGGAACATGGGGCGTTGCCCCATACTGGGATGAGGACGCGCCTTTGGCGCTGTCGGAGTCGCCATTCCACATGGAGGCGATGGTTTGCTGGATGCGTTCGCGGTTGGCCGCGACACCTTCGGAGAAGAGGGCGACGCGCTGGTCGCCGGAGGCGGTCTGCGGCAGGAGGGGGCCCAACGGTAGGGGGCGAGCGGGCCGGTGAAGAAGGAGCGCTTGCCGCCCATCGCCACGGAGTCCTCGTCGAGGTCGTCCATGAAGTTGTAGATGAGCGCGAGGGTGATGAGCTCGACCTGATCGGTGGGGAGAGGGAGTTTGCCGACGAACAGGTCGCGGCAGGCGTCGAGGCGGCGCTTGGTCTCGGAGGTGAGCACAGGACGCGAGGTTGGCGGGTGCGCGCGGCCGGACGCAATAGCCGGTAAGAGACGTTTGCGATTTCGAACTTTTGTTTGGTTTCGGGGCGGTAGGTAAGGCAGGCTGAAGCATGGCTCACAATCCACGGCTTGGTTTTCATCCTTCTCTTGCGGCGCGCGCGGCGGCGGCACGCGAGAAGGCGAAGGCAGGGTTGGCGGCGCAGGGCAACCAGCCGGCCGCAGTGGTCCGCGAGGAAACCAAAGAACTGCGGCTCTGCGGACTCGCGGCGGTGCAGGCTCGGTTTGCGCGCGATCCGGCTTCGATTCAGCGCCTATTTTACGAGGCGGCGATGGGGCAGCGCGTAGGCGGGATCTGTAAAGTCCTCGCCGTCGCGAAAAAAGTTTACCGGCAAGTGGAGGCGCCGGAATTGGAGAAGGTTGCTGGGTCGCTGCACCACGGAGGGGTCGTCGCGGTCGTTACGCCGGAGGTGTTACGCGTGCCGACGGCGACGGATATCCGCGAGTGGGCCAAGCGGGGCGAGTCGGTGCTCGTGCTTGATCGCATCGGCAACGCGCACAACCTCGGCGCGCTGGCGCGCACGGCGGCGTTTTTCGGCGTGGCGCGGATCGTGATTCCCGACCACGCAAACGCGGCGAAACCCACCGAGTCGGCGCACCGGGTGGCGGAAGGTGGGCTGGACGTCGTCGAGGTATGGCAGACGCGCGATCTGGTCGGGTGCGTGCGCGAGCTCGGCGCGGCGGGTTACGATATGGTCGGTGCGGCGACGCGCGGTGGACGGCCCGAGGTGGTGCCCGGTGCCTTGCGAAAGCCCGTCGCGCTCGTGCTGGGCAACGAGGAGCACGGGCTCACGCCCTTGGTGGCGTCCTCGTGCTCGCGACTCGTGACGATTCCCGGCGGCGGGAAAATCGAATCGCTGAATGTTTCCGTAGCCGGCGCAGTATTGATGTGGGAACTACTGGGGCGGCGGGCCGGCTAATCGGTATAGAAGTAAAACGGTTGCTCGATACGTCCGCGGGTTTCGCTCTCTTCGAAAACGAAGCCGGAGCGGACGAAGTCGGAGGGAATTTGCGGGAAGCTGAGCGGAGCGCCCCACGCTGTACAGTGGCGCGTATCGCTACACGGTCTATCGCGGCAAAAT
This sequence comes from Opitutaceae bacterium, assembly GCA_005799525.1. Classification (GTDB taxonomy): domain Bacteria; phylum Verrucomicrobiota; class Verrucomicrobiia; order Opitutales; family Opitutaceae; genus GAS368. Next base: position 26,498 of record SYGN01000019.1, read on the forward strand.
CAGCCGCGTAATCGGGTGGGTGGCACCCGCGCGTCGTCGCTAGATCGGCCGCGCGATCGTCGCACGCTATAGGTCCCGCTTTGCGCACCAAGCCGGCGGGGTCTGCCGTTCATTTGAGTGGGCAGGAAAACGCTGGGCTCAAAAATGAGATCGCCCCAAAATCTCCTCACCTCATGCGACCGCTTTAATCCTGCTGCTGGCTCTGAAAACCTTCCGGCGATTCGATTTCTCTGCCCGAAATTTTGGGCATGGTTCCGCTCTTCAATCGTCCGTTGACGCCAGAACCTCCGCAGGGTTGGCTCGCGTTGTCAGCATTGGCTGAAACGTTCCGACACTGCTCACCGCTCAATATCCCCGTCCGGCTCGCACTTTTAGTTATTTTCACCCCACTAACATGAACACGATCAACCGCAGAGCTTTCATTAAAACCAGCGCGCTCGGCACGGCCGGAATCACGATGGGAGGCATGGGGTTTTCGGCGAAATCCTACGCGGCCATCGCCGGCGCCAACGAGCGAATCAACCTCGCGGTGATCGGGCTCCGCAACCAAGGCACCGTGCACCTCAACAGTTATTGCGGACTGAAGGATAGTCACAACGTCCACCTCCGTGCCCTCTGCGATACCGACGAGGCGCTCTTCGCGCCCGCCTTGAAACTGGTCGCGGAAAAATCCGGACAGAAGCCGACGGCGCATTGGGACCTGCGCGCGGTGCTCGACGACAAAGACGTGCATGCCGTCTCGATTGTCGTGCCGAATCACTGGCACGCGCTTGCGGCGGTCTGGGCGTGTCAGGCGGGCAAGCACGTCTACGTCGAGAAGCCGGCGTCGCATACCATCTGGGAAGGTCGGAAAATGATCGAAGCGGGCCGCAAGTATGATCGGCGTATGCAGGTCGGGTTGAACAACCGCTCGTCGCAAAATGTGCGCGAGGCGATGGCGTTTCTCCATCGTGGCGAGCTTGGCGAGCTCTTCATGGCGCGCGCGCTCTGCTTCAAGGCGCGTGATTCGTATGGTCTGGCGAAGGCGGGTACCCCGCCGGCCACGTTTCATTACGACCGCTGGCTCGGACCCGCACCGCTGCGCCCCTACAATGAAAAACGCAGCCACTACAATTGGCATTGGTATTGGGATACGGGCAATGGCGACACCGGCAACACCGGGCCGCACCAGCTGGACATCGCGCGCTGGGGGATGCGGAAAAACGAGCACCCAGTCGCGGTTTATTCGGCGGGCGGATTGTTCGGCTTCACGCAGGACGAGGCCGTCAAGACGCCCGGCAAGCGTGTGTATGGCGATGTCGAGACCTACGGCCACGACAAGACTGCGCAGGAGACGCCGAACACGCAGACGGCCGCCTACACCTACGCCGACGGAAAAATCATTGAGATGGAGACGCGCGGCCGCTACACGAACCACGAAGGCAGCGCGGGCCAGGAAGTCGGAAATCTTTTTTACGGCTCGGAGGGCTGGCTCGAAATCAGCGGTAACACGTGGAAGGCGTTTCGTCGTCGGGAGAGGAAACCGTTTGCCGAATCCACGGTCGCCGAGCGCGAACGCGCCAGCCACTGGGCGAACTTCCTCGAGGCCCTGCGTGCGGGGAAGAATGACGTCCTGCACAGCGACATCCACGACGGGCACATGTCCACGTCGCTCTGTCACCTCGCAAACATTTCGTATCGCGTCGGACGTTCGTTGAAGTTCAACGGCGCGCAGGAGAAATTTGTGAACGACCGTGAGGCCGATGCGCTGCTGACGCGCGTTTACCGTGCAGGCTACGTTGTGCCGGCGACGGTGTGACGGACTCGGGCACAGGATGGGGTGGTGATTGGAGGTGCGGCGGACGTGGGCGGTTTCGGCGCGAAGCGCGGGGCAGCGCGTGGTCGGCCGAAGGAGGTGTTCGAAAAATTGTATCGCCCCTACGCGGATTCCTCTTCGTCTCGTGGGAGTCGATTTTACCCTATGAAACTTCCTCCCCTGCTCCTCGGGTTGCTGACCCTGTGCCTTAACGCCCTCGCGGCTCCCTCCTACGATCAGTCGCGCGTGCCGCTGGAGGTCGATGCGCCGAAGCCGGGCATGACCAAGATCGTGCTGCTCGCCGGCGGGCCCAGCAGCAAGACGATGGCGCACGAATATTTCGCCGGCTGCGCGCTGCTGATGGACTGGCTGAAACAACAGCCCGGCGTCTGGCCCGTGATGGTGCGCGATTGGCCGAAAAATGAGCGTGTGCTCGAAGGCGCGAAGTGCGTCGTCTATTTCGGCGATGGCGGCGGCAAGCAACCCTTCGCCACGTCCGAGCGCTGGGCTGCGCTCACGAAACTCTTGGAAGGCGGCGCCGGTCTCGTGTTGCTGCACCAAGCGATGGACTTCCCCGCCGGCCCCGACGGCGAGAAGATCAAGGGCTGGCTCGGCGGCGTTTTCCGGGGCGACATCGGCAGCCGCGGCCACTGGGACATGGAGTTCAAAACGATTCCCGCGCACGACGTGACGCGCGGCGTGAAACCTTTCGCCGCCCCCGGAGATGGCTGGCTCTACAACATGCACTTTGCGGAAAAAGGTGTCGTCCCGCTGCTCGTTGGCGCCGTTCCCGACAAGTCCCGCTCCACGGCCGACGCGAAGAAATACCCGGGCCGCGACGAAGTGATCGCTTGGGCCTACACGCGCCGCGATGGCGGACGCGGTTTTAGTTTCACCGGCGCGGACCTCCACAAGAGCTGGGAATATCCGAGCCAGCGCACGCTCGTCTTGAATGGCATCCTCTGGTCCGCCCGCCTCCCTGTGCCGGAAGGCGGAGCTAAGGCGACCTTCGACCCCGCGAGCCTTGGCCGAAACCTCGATGACAAGCGCGCCGCGGCCGAGGCTGCGGCAGCCGCTGCCGCAGCGAAGAAAAAGAAAAAGTGAGCGACGTTGCGGTTGGAAGGAGCGGTGGTTCTGCGCTCGAGAACGCATCGAGAAGGAAGTGGCCTGGGGCCAAGCCCAAAAGCGGCTGAGGAGTCGTTCTGCGTCTGCAAGCCCACCCATGGTCGAGGGGCGTTTGCCCCAGATCTGTTGATTTCGCTCATGCGGAAGATCGAGCTCGACGTTGCGCATGGGCGTGAACCCGGCGACGGATACGACTGGAGCAACTGAATGAAAGGCTTAAGACCGGTCCCCGTTTTCCAGACTACGTGAGCCCCGCACGACCACTGGCCCGACCGTTTCTGCCACGCTCGTCACCCGAACGTTCTCCGACGGGGTCAAGCTTACTCCAAAGCGGATCGGCCGGCTCTGCCTCAGCGGACACGACGTCCTCCCGAACTGGAATTACACTCTTCGCCCCTAC
>SYGN01000148.1 GCA_005799525.1 Opitutaceae bacterium
ATCACCCGCTCGGACACCTCAGCGGCGAGCGTGGTTAGGCGGCGGGCGTAGTCGCGGCCGGCGTCGAGATCGTGGATGGAGCACGGGCCGATGATCAGGAGAAAACGCCGCTCGTCGGTAAAGATGAGCCGGTGGATATCACGGCGGGAGCGAGTGACAAAATCGGCTTGGCTCTCGGTTTTGGGGAGCTCGGCCAAGAGGGCGTCGGGCGAGGGCAGGGGACGCGTCTCGACGACATTGAGGTCGGATGTTTTCTGCATGAGACGCGAGCTTGGCGGGCAGGGCGATCGACGCGCAAGCCCAGCTTCGATAATTGATGTAAGCAGGGCCCAGAAAATGGGCAAAAAAGTGGCGCACCGTATACCCCTATACGGTGCGCCTTTGCTTTCTTAGTTACCCCAAAACTCCCCGCTAAGCGGGGAGAAGTGTTAAACCTAAAAGGAGTAAGCCCGTTTAGTTTGCGATGGTCAATAGCAAGTTCTAAGAACAGTGTTACATTATTGCAATCAGCTGAAACGAAGCATCTTAAAAATCATGAAATTTCCACCAGCGACGATTATCCACGAGTGGCGGCCGGCGTGTTGGCTCAGAATTACGGGCGAAGATGCTGCGAATTTCCTGCAAGGCCAGTTTTCGAACGAGTTGAGAGGCCTGCCGGAGGGCGGTGCGGCCTATGGTTTATGGCTGACGCTCAAGGGCAAGGTGCTGGCCGATAGTTTTGTCGTGCGCGGGGGCTCGGCGGGGGGCGTGGCGGCGTTTTGGGTGGGGAGCTATTTTTCATCGTCGGTGGTGATCCGGGAGCGTTTGGAGGGTTATGTGATCGCCGATGATGTGGTGATTGAGGATTTCACGGCGGACTGGGCCGGTCTGGCGTTGCTCGGCGAAACGCTGGGCGCACCGAGATCGGCGAACCCGGTGGGTGGCGATGGCGGAGACGGTGAAGGCGTGATGTTTCCCGGGCGCCGAGGAGGGCAAGCGAGTGTGGAGTGGGTTTTTCCGGTGACCCAGCGGGCGAAGGTGCGCGCGCAGGTGGTGGGCTTAAGCGAAGTCGCCGCGGAGGACATGGCGCGCCGCCGAATTGCGGCCGGGGTGCCGGCGGTACCGACCGATATCGGGCCCGGAGATTTGCCGGGAGAGGGCGGGCTGGAGGGAGCGGCCATTTCCTACACCAAAGGCTGCTATTTGGGGCAAGAGGTGATGGCTCGGCTGAAGTCGATGGGGCAGGTACGGCGTCGGCTGATACGGGTGAGGGGCGCGGGCGGCGAAGGGCCGGGCGAATTACCGGCGGCGCTGTTTGCGGGTGAGCGCAAAGTGGGTGAGTTGCGGTCGGCGGTGCGGGACGGTGCGGGTGGTTGGATCGGCCTAGCGATGGTGTCGCTGCTGCAGGTCGAGGGGACGACGGTGCTCGCGTTCGCGGCGGACGCGGCCCCGGTGGTCCGGTTGGTTTCTGTGCCATGACCGAGGCCGGGCAACTCACGCAGTTGTGCGAACGACTCGGCGCTCCGCGGGCGCAGGCGGAAACGATGGCCGCGCAACTGGCGAAACGTGCGACGCAGCTGGCGGTGGAGCGGGGGCTGACGCGGGAAGTGGCGATGGCGCGATTGCTCGAAGCCGTGGTGAAGGGGCGGGCGGGGGAGGCACCGCCGGGTTCGCCGACCACGCCGCCGGCCTGAGCGGGAAATTTCCGAAACGTGCAACGCACGGGTGGTTGGATGGAAATGGATTTGACGGTGACTCCGGCTGGCAGTTCGCTCCCTTGCTTCCGTTCCCCCTTTCCCCCGATGAACAAAGCTCAATTTGTCTTAGAAGTGCAGAAACAGCTTGGCGCAGCGACCTCCAAGGCCACGGCTGAACGTGCCACGGATGCGGTGCTGGCGGCGGTCAAGCGAGGGTTGCGGCGGGACAAGGAAGTGTCGCTGGTGGGGTTTGGAGTGTTTGCGGTGGCGGCCCGCCCGGCACGACGTGGTTTTAATCCGCATACGAAAAAACCGATGACGATCCGGGCGATGAAGACCGTGCGCTTCAAGGCGGGTTCAGAGCTGCGGGCAGTGACCTGAGCGCGCGCGTGATGCGGTGGTTTCTGGTTCGACGGGGTGTGCGGAGCGGGCTTGGCTGAACCCCTTGCCCGAATGAAAACCGCCCTTGTTAACGCCTTTCGCGCCACGTTTGGCCGTGCGCCGGAGATCATCGCTCGCGCGCCGGGTCGGATCGAATTTATCGGCAATCATACGGACTACAACGGTGGCACGGTGTTGGGTGCGGCGATTGATCGCGGGGTCTGGGTCGCGCTGGCGAAGCGTGCTGACGGGCAGCGACGCTTCGCGAGCGATCAACGGGAAGGTGTGGTGGCGCTCTCAAGCGATGGCTTGGCCCGACAAGCTGGCGCGCAGAGTTGGGTCAATTATCCGCTCGGGGTGCTCGCCGCGTTACCGGTGTTTAGTCTGCGGGTGCCGGCGGGCTTCGATTATTTCGCGATGTCGGATCTGCCGACGGGAGCTGGGCTGAGCAGCAGCGCAGCGATCGAGCTGGCGTCGGGGCTCGTCTTCCTCGCCGCGACGCACCAGACGCCGTCGCGGGAGACCCTCGTGAACGTGGGCCAGTATGCGGAAAACCATTTCGTCGGCGTGCCCTGCGGCATCCTCGATCAGGGCGTGTCGGGCTTCGGGCGCAGAGACCATCTGGTGCAGATTGATTGTCGTGGTCCGCGTTTTTCCACGGTGCCCTTGCCGGCAGGGGCCCACTGCTGGATTTTCAATACGCACACGAAACACGCGCTCGTCGACGGCCTTTACGCGGCGCGCCACGGTGAGTGCATGCTGGCCGCGAAAACGCTCGGCGTGGTGCTGCTCGTGGAGGCGACGCCGGCCACCGTCCTCGCCGCCGAGCACACGCTGGCTCCGGCACCGTTCAAACGTGCGCGCCACGTCGTCGAAGAAATTTCGCGGGTCGAACAAGCCGGTGCGGCACTGCGCGCGGGCGATCTTGCCACGGTGGGAACGTTGCTTACGGCGTCGCATCGCAGCTCGCAGGCGTTATTTGAGAACAGCACGGCAGAGCTGGATTTTTTGGTCGATCACTTGGTCGCGACACCCCCCGTATGGGGCGCGCGGCTGACGGGTGGCGGCTTTGGCGGAGCGGTGATGGCGCTGACGTCAGGAGATTTTGGTGACACGCAGGCCAAGGCGGTGGCGGCCGCTTATGAGAAAAAATTTGGCGCGTGGCCCGACGTGCTCCCTGTGGAGACCGGTGACGGCGCGGCGCTGGTCGCGGTTTAAAATAAGACCGCGAGATCGGCGAACCAGGCGCCGACCCAGCTGCGTAAAAATAGAAAGTAGAGGGCGGCAGCGATCGCGAGCATCGGGCCGAAGGGGACGTGGGCGCCGAAGCCGAGAGCGGTGGGTACCCCCTCCGGCGTCTCGGCAGGCGGGGCGACCGGCGAGGACTTGCCGGAAATTTTTTCCCACGTCCAGGCGACGGCAAACCACACGGTGCCGACGAGCGCGCCGCCAAAGATCGAAAAGACGGCGCCCTGCCAGCCGCAGAACGCACCGATGGCCCCGACAAATTTTACGTCTCCGAAGCCCATGGCTTCTTTTTTCAAGATGACTTCGGCGAGCAGGGCGATCCAGAGCACGAGGCCGGAGCCGACGAGGAGACCCATCACGGACGCGACGCCGGAGCGAAAGCTATCGACGATAAAAAGACCCTCGTATTGTCCATGCAAAGCGGGGACCGCGAAAGACACCAGTACGCCGACGACGCCGAGCCCGAGGGTAAAGACGTCGGGAATGATCAGGTGGTCGAGGTCGATGAAGGTCGCGGCGATGAGACAGCTGAGAAAGAGCCAGCCGGCGGCGGCGATGCCGGGGTTGAAGGCGCCGCCGGGCGAAAAACGCAGCCAGCAGGCGACGAAGAGTAGGCCCGTGAGGAGTTCGACGAAAGGATAACGGACAGAAAATGTCCGCCCGCAGCAACGCGCGCGACCGCGCAGCGCCAGCCACGAGAGAATGGGAATGTTGTCGGAGAACGTGATGGGTTGGCCGCAGCCGCAGTGGGAACCGGGCGTGACAATCGATTCGTCTTTCGGGACGCGGTAGATGACGACGTTGAGGAAGCTGCCGACGCAGGCGCCCAACAGAAATGCACCCAAGGGGAAAAACCAAGGGAAGGTGGCGGACGTTTCTGCGAACGAGGCGAGGTTCATGGTCGGATAAGTGGCAGGCGTTCAGTGCCGAAGCGGCGGTAAACGGTGAAGTCGCGGACGTCGGTCGTGATGATTTTCGCTTTCGGGTGAAGTTCGGAAAGCACCACCAGCGAGGCCTCACCGGCGTCCATCTGCGGGTATTGGCTGAGCAGGGTGGCCGCGCGGGCACCGTGGTCAGACCAAACGGAAAGGAGGTTGAGTCTTCGCTCCGAAACCATGCGGACCAGCACCAGCAGAGCGGCCCGTTCCTCCTTCGACAGGCGGCAGGCTTCACCAAAAACCACTTCGGTGGTAAACACCGGTTCGTCGAGCGTAGCGACGACGCGTGCGCTCCACGTGTGCCCTTGATCGCGAACGGACATTGTGCCGACCAGCGGTCCGGCATCGATTAAATATCTAATTACCGAAGCCTTCACGCATCGAGAGGTCGGGCGGTGCGTTTTTGACCATGCCGATGAAAGGTTTCATGCCCTCCGCAAACGACGGGCCGGAGCGGCGTGAGCGCCGTGCCGGCGAAACGGTCCGAGGTTTGCGACGAATTTTTTTCGCGGTTGCGAATGACGCTGCAGACATGGCCGCAGGATTGGGGGCGAGATTTCGGAGTCAAGGGAGACCCAGTGCGGCGCGGGCGGCGGCGGCCATCGTGGGGGCCGTTTGGCCGGCCAGGATGCCGCTCCAGTGTTCGAGGGATTTGGCCCCTTGGTGGACGAGCATGGCGAGGCCGTTGGCGTGCGGGAGGCCGCGGTCGGCGGCGGCGCGGAGGAGCGCGGTTTGCGGTGGATTGTAGATCATGTCGAAGACGGCGACCGGGCGCGGAAGGGCGGCGAGGTCGATGGGCACCGGGTCCTCCGGGCGGAGGCCGACGCTCGTCGCGTTGATGACGATGGCGCCTGCGGGTAAATCGGTCGGCGGCGTTGCGGGGGAGAAGCCGTGAAACGGGACGTCGGAAGCGATCGGGCCGATGATCGCGAGGAGTGTCTCGAGGGTTTCGCGGGTGCGGTTCGCAACCCAGAGTGAGGCGCAACGGCGCTGGAGGCATTCGACGGCGGCACCGCGGGCGGCACCGCCGGCACCGAGGAGCACAATGGGGGCGCCGGTGAGGTCGAGGCCGAGGGTTTCCCTGACGGCGGCGTCGAGGCCGTAGCCGTCGGTGTTGAAGCCGTGCCAGCCGCGCTCGGTCCAGCGAAGCGTGTTGACGGCACCAACAGGGCGGGCGGCGGGGTCGATTTCGGCGACGCGGTCGAAGGCGATGATCTTGTGCGGGACGGTGAGATTCACGCCGCGAAATTTCTTCGCGTGGAGCAAGTCGAGCGCGCGCGGAAGATCGTCCGGGTGGATTTCGAAGCGGACGTATTGCCAGCCGGCGAAGCGGGTGTCGGCCTGGGCGAGCTCGGCCAGCGCGGCATTGTGCATGCGCGGGCTGAGGGAGTGCTTGATCGGATGGCCGAGAACGGCGAGCGCTGTGCCGGGCCGCGACCAAGCGGCCAAGTCGGCGAGGGTTAGGAAGGGGGCGTCTGCGATGTTCAAGGGTGAATGTTCGATGGAAGCAGGGGCACGGGGTGCGCGCGAAATCGAAAATTGAAAATTAACAATCGAGGCTCAGAAAACTCACGCGGAATTCCGTTCGTAGGTCGCCTCGAATTCGCGGACGAAATCAGCGAAGAGGAGGGCGCGCGCGGTTTCGCCGGAAGCGGTATAGTGATTTACGAGGTTGCGGCAGCACCGGCAAAGGACTTCGCGGACGGGGGTGGGCGCGAGGTCGGTGATTTGGGGGACGACGTGATGGGCCCGCAGGAGAGTGAAAATTTCATCGGGGTCGCGAAAGACGCCGCGGTCGAAAGGATCGATGAAGAAAGGAAGTTTGTCGGTGTAACAGGCGACGACGAAGTGGCCGGGCAGACCGACGGCTTCGAGCTCCAGGCCGAGGCGTTGGGCGACGAGGAGGTAGACGATGCTCAACGAAAGGGGGATGCCCGTGCGGCGTTCGAGGACTTGGTCGAGGAAGCTGTTGCGCGGGTCGGTGTAGTGCTCGAGGTTGCCGTGAAAGCCCCACTCGTGGAACATGACCCGGTTGACGATGCGACATTTCTCGCGGGTGGAAGAGGGTTCGACGATCAGTTCGCGGCAGCGGGCGGCGATGGCGTCGAGTTGGGCGCAGCAGCGACCGACTTCGAGGTGAGGGTTGGCGGTGCGGGCGAGAAAGAGGGCGCCGGATTCCAGTTCGTAGTTGAGCGAGCGGATGAAGTCGCGGAATTCGCGGACGGGATCGGTGAGTTTTAGCTCGTGGAGGAACCGGGAGGCGTGGCCCGCGAGGAGTCGATCCGGCCCGCGGGCGACCGACAGCAGGAAGGGGGCAGCGGCGGGGCCGACCTGCGTGAAGTGAGCCAAGAGGGCGCGCTGCACGGCGGGACTGGGATCGTCGAGCAGGCTGAGGAACGCGTGTTGTTGGGGTGCGCTGAGCGTTGGCGTGTCCACGCGACGATGCGAAAAAAGATTGGGGCGCGGCGCAACCGTGAAAGTTTCGGCGACGCGAATATCTGCCGTTCAACGCGCGCCGTAGAGCGCGGTGCCGACGCGCACCATCGTGCTGCCGGCGGCGACCGCGAGCGCAAGGTCCCCGGTCATGCCCATCGAGAGCTCGCGCAGCGGAGTGCCGCAGCGCGCGGCGAGGTCGTCGCGGAGGTGGCGAAGGTTGGCGAACGTGCGCTGGGCATGCGCGGCGGTCTGCTCGGGAGAGGTGCCGAGCGGAGCGATGGTCATGAAACCGTCGACACGGAGATTTTTTTTGGCGAGCGCTGCTGCGACGAGCCGCGGGGCCTCGGCCAGATCGGCGCCGAATTTGGCGGGGTCGTCGCCGGCGTTGATTTGGAGGAGTACGGGCAGGATTTTTCCGAGTTCGGCGGCGGCACGATCTAGGTGGTTGAGGAGCTTTTCGCTATCGACGCTCTGGATGCGGTCGAAGTGCTGGGCGGCGAGTCGTGCCTTGTTAGATTGGAGGTGGCCGATGAGTTCCCAGTGGAGCGCGGCGGAGGTCCGGGCGGTCTGAGGGCGTTTATCCTGCGCTTCTTGGACCCGGTTTTCACCGACGCCACGCAGGCCGTAGCGGGCGGCGTAGTCGGCGGCGAGGGCCGGGTGGGTCTTGGTGACCGCAAGAAGTTCGACCCCGCGCGAATCGCGCCCGGCGGTGGCGCAGGCGGCGGAGATCTGGCTGCGGATGGCATCGGCCCGGTCGGCAAATTCTTCGTAACTGATCAGCATGGGTGGCGGTGGGAGTGCGAGGAGGGAGGCGGTTTGAGTGTAGAGAATCTAATTAGAGGTTTACGAAACGTCAGGTTCGGCTACTCTGTCGGCAACAACCTGCGCTAATCATGCAAATTGAAAACTTCAAAATCTTCGCGGACCTGGTTGAGACGAAGAGTTTTTCGAAATCGGCGAAGCTCAACGGCATTACGCAGTCGGCGGTGAGCCAGCAGGCGCGGGCGTTAGAGCGGGATTTCAAATCGCTGCTGATCGACCGGAGTCAGAAGCAGTTTCAGCTCACGCGTGAGGGTCAGCGGGTTTACGATGCGGCGAAGGAGATGCTGCACACCTATGAGAAGCTGCTTTCGGAGCTGCAGGAGATGAAAAAAGTGATTAGCGGTACGATCCGTCTGTCCACTATTTACTCGATTGGGCTGCACGAGCTGCCGCCGTTTATTAAGAAATTTCTCCACGATTTTCCCGCGGTTAATGTGCGGGTGGAATACCGGCGCTCCAACCTCGTGTATGAGGATATTTTGCACAACGCGGTGGATTTTGGGCTCGTGGCGTTTCCGGTGAAGCAACGGCAGATCGAGATATTGCCGTTTCGCGAGGACCACTTGGTCGTGATCGCCCACCCGAATCACCCGATTGCGAAGCGCACCGAGGTCGAGGTGAAGGATCTCGCGGGTCAGAAGTTCATCGGCTTTGACCCGGACATCCCGACCCGGAAGGCGGTCGATCAGATTTTTCGCGAGCACAAGCTGGAGATCGAGCCGGTGATGGAGTTCGACAATATCGAGACGGTGAAACGGGCGGTCGAGATCGACCATGGGATCGCCATCGTGCCGCAGGCGACTGTCGTGCAAGAGGCGAAACAGGGGACGCTTGCGATGTTGCCGTTCAAGGGCCGGGGATTTACGCGCCCGCTCGCGATTCTCCATCGCAAGGGTCGGGTGCTGACGCCGGCGATGAAGAAGTTTATCGAGACCCTAGGCTTGGATTTGCCGGAGGTCCGGGGAACGTGAGTTGATGCGAAGGGCGCGGCGGCCCTGCCGAATGATGGGAAGAATATTTGCGGCGACTGCTCCGATGGCTATGCTCACACTGTTGTTATGAAAATCCCCTACTCCCTTCCGTGTTCACTGTGCTTCGCCGCCGTCTTGGCTTTGGCCTTCGCGGGATGCTCAAAACAGGCGGAGGCGCCAAAATTCACGATGGCGGCTCCGTCGGCGAATGCGGCGGTGGCCGGGTTGCCGATCGTGGCACCGGCGCCCGCTTGGGTGCTCAAGGATCTGCAGGGCGCCGTGGTGACCTCGGAGCAGTTTAAGGGTAAAGTTGTCGTGATTGATTTTTGGGCCACGTGGTGCCCGCCGTGCCGCGCGGAGATTCCCGGCTACGTCGACCTAGTGAAGAAACATGGTAAGGACGGGCTCGTGATTGTCGGTGTTTCGATGGACGAGGCGGGGCCGGGCGTGGTGAAGACGTTTTCGGATAAGTTTGGCGTGAACTACCCGATGGTGATGGGGGACGAAAAGATGCTGGCGGCGTTTGGCGGCATCGAGGCGCTGCCGACGACGTTTCTCATCGATCGGAATGGGCAGATTCGGGATCGCAAGGTGGGTGCCGAGCCGACCGAAGAGTATGCGAAGAAGATAATGGCGCTGTTGAACTGAGCAGCAGACCTGCTATGCGCAGTGGTCTGTATTGACGAAAAACAGCAACGGGTCCGCGGGTTCGTTCCCGACAGAACGTGGTGATTTGCGCCTGTTCCTCGGCGAGGAGGCGATCGTTCCGGCCGCGGGGCGTCGAGGTAAGCCCTGCGCTGCCGGGGCAACCCGCCTGATTTTAGCCCCCGGGAATACACGGTTGCCGGCAGGAGGTGGGCACACCCATCTTCGCGCCCATGCCGCTTCCGCCCGTCATCTTCGAGGACGCCTCGCTCATCGCGTTCGACAAACCGAGCGGGATGCTCGTCGCGCCCGACCGCTGGGACAAACAACGCGAAAACCTCATGGGTCTCGTCCATGACAAAATGGGGCACGGCGTGGCCAATGTGCACCGGCTTGACGCCGACACCAGCGGCCTCCTGCTCTGCGCAAAGAACAAAATCGCGCTCGATTTTCTCAGCGGCCAATTTCAGTCGAAGACGGTGGGGAAAAAATACCACGCGTTGGTGGTCGTGCTGGCGGCCGAGCACGCGATGAAAGTGGCTGTGCCCATCCGCGATGCGGCGGGCGCCTTGCCGGATGCCTTCACGGTCGACCTCTCGCTGGGTGAGGACGAGCGCCAGAAGGGGCGCATGCGTGTCTTCAAGGGCCGCGGCGGCAAGGACTGTTTGAGCGAATTTCGTGCGCTGGAGAAGTTTGGTCGCTTCGCGTTTGTGGAATGCCGTCCGCTCACCGGCCGCACGCACCAACTCCGCGTGCACCTTGCGGCCGCCGGGGCCCCGATTCTTAACGATCCGTTCTACGGTGATCCGGCCATCAAGCTGCTGCTGTCGGAGCTGAAGCGCCGTTACAAAGGTCGCGACGAGGAGAAGCCGCTCATCGATCGACTCGCGCTCCACGCGAGCGAACTCACGCTCAAACATCCGGAGACGAAGGAGCCGTTTACCATCACCGCGCCCGTGCCGCACGAGTTCGAGGTCGCGCTGAAGTATCTGCAGAAATTTGCGTTCGGGGCTCGCGCGTTGCGGTAACCTCGCGCGCGAGCCGTGCGTCGGGCTGGTCCCAAGCTGAGCCCGGTGGGCGATGAGCATTTTCAATTCTGTCAGGTGGCCCGCCATCGGCCTTGCCGCGCGCAGTCCTGCCCGCCAGAAACGTTTCTTTCCTATGCCCACTGCGAATATTATGACCCGTCGCGAAGTCCTCCGCACCGCTGCGCTCGGTGCGTTTTCCCTCCCGCTGCTCTCCTCGGTCGGTCGGGCCGCAGCGGCCGCCGCCGCTCCCGCGACTCCGGCCCGGCCGGAACGGTTGCGTCTGGGCATCGCCTCCTACTCGTTGCGCAACCTGTCGCTCGATGATGCCATCGCGACCGTGAAGACGCTGCGCATTTCCAATATCGCTTTGTTCAAAAACCACTGCGCTTGGGAAACGGCCTCGGTCGAGGAATGTCGCACGGTCGGCGAAAAATTGAAGGCCGCCGGTCTGACGCTGACGGGTTCGGGCGTGGTCAACTTGACCAACGATGAGACGAAGTGCCGCAAGGCTTTTGAAAACGTCAAAGCGGCCGGTATGCTGACTATGGTCTGTAAGCCGGAGATCGCCGCCCTCCCGCTCGTCGAAAAACTCGTGAAGGAGTTCGATCAAAAACTCGCGATCCACAACCACGGTCCCGAGGACAAGATGTACCCCACGCCCGAGGTGGCGTGGAATGCGATCAAGTCCCTCGACGCCCGCATCGGGCTCTGTATCGACGTTGGGCACACGGCACGGTTTGGTGACGATGTCGTGACCTCGATCAAGAAATATTCAGCGCGCCTCTTCGATGTGCACATGAAGGACAGCATCGCGATCGTCGGCGCGCAGAAGGATGTCCCGATCGAAGTCGGCGCCGGCCGGCTCGACGTGCGCGGCATGCTGCGTGCCCTGATCGACGTGAAATACCAGGGCGTCGTTGCCTTCGAATACGAAAAAGTCGCCGGCAATCCTGTCATCGGCCTCGCCGAATCCGTCGGCTATGTGCGTGGCCTGTTGGCGGGCATGAGCTGATGCGTCGAGGCGTCGCTTGCCGACGCCTGTAGATGCGAAACGGGCGTTGGCAAGCGACGCCCCTACAGTTATGAAATCGAAATACCTCCTCTGGCTCACCCTCGCCGCATTCCTCGCTTGCGCGCTCGCATTCTCCGCCGCCGCCCAAGACACCAAAAAGAAGCAAGGCTCGGCGAACGCTGGTTCCACCAAGGCCCCCGGCACGGCCACCAAAGGCGAAGTCACGGGCGGGCTTCCCGCCGACGCCCGCACGCTCCAACTCGGTGACGCCGCTCCCGACTTCAAGCTCCTCGGCATCGACGGCAAGACGCACACCCTCGCCGACTACAAGGCTGCGAAGCTCCTCATGGTGGTCTTCCTCTCCAACCACTGTCCTTACTCGCACGCCTCGGAGACGCGTCTCATCCCGCTTGCGAAGGAGTTCAAGGCGCAGGGCCTCGACGTCGTGTCCATCAACCCCAACAGCCCCGACAGCGTCCGCGTCGATGAGCTCGGCTACAGTAAGTACAACGATGGCTACGCGGAGATGAAACTCTACGCGCGCGACTCGGGTTTCCCGTTTCCGTATCTCTACGACGGTGACACGCAGGCCGCCGCCAAGGCCTATGGCTGCCTCGCGACGCCCCACGTCTTCCTCTTCGATCGGGAGCGCAAGCTCTGTTACGTCGGCCGCGTGGACGACTCGCGCTTCGAGGATCCGAAAACGGTGACCTCGCACGACACCCGCAACGCCGTCGTCGAGCTGCTCGCCGGCAAGCCCGTCACGACGCCGAAGACCATCGTCATGGGCTGCTCGACGAAGTGGAACACCAAGCGCGACGATATCGCCAAGGCCGAGGAGAAATGGAAATCCGAGGCCGTCGATCTCGAGCTGATCGATGCGGCAGGCGTGGCCAAGCTGGCGAAGAACGACTCCAACCGCCTCCGCCTCGTCAACGTCTGGGCCACCTGGTGCGCGCCCTGTGTCGCGGAGTTTCCCGCGCTCGTCTCGCTCGCCCGCCGCGTCGGCAACCGCGATTTTGAGCTGGTCACGATCTCGATGGACGACCCAAAGCTGCAGCCGCAGGTGAAGGCGTTTCTCGAAAAGCAGCACGTGGCCACGCCCGCGCGGCTCAAGCGCCTGCTCGCCGCCGAAGGCCGCGGCGCGCTCAACTTCCTCTACACCGGCGCGAGCACCGATGCCCTCGTGAAAGCCCTCGATCCCGAGTGGCCCGGCCCGCTCCCGCACACCGTCCTGATCGCGCCCGGCGGCAAAATCCTCTGGCGCCACAACGGCGCCGTTGACCCCGAGGTCCTCAAGCACAAGGTGATCGATTTGCTGGGACCGTTCTACACGCCGGAAGAGCAGCGGTGAGGGGCGTCTAGCCGGAACCCTGCAGCCCCATCACAAAAGCGACTTTTGCCCGTGACGGGAAGAAACACCGATTCTTCGAGTTCGTAGTCCCGCCCTTAGGCGGAAGGTTTGACGGATTCCGCCTAAAGGCGGGACTACGAACAAGGAGCTGTTTTTTGAGCGTTGAGTGCTGGTAGCCGCGAGCGTCAGCGAGGGGTGTTTCGACGATCGTCCCACTATCACGAGACGTTGGTCTCAAAAGCTGATCTGCGCGGCAGCCGTCCGCGCACTTTTCGCTGGCGCGTGACGGCTGCGCTCCTCCATCTCTTTTGGTTCACCGCCTTACGCATGTCTTCTCCGTCATCTCGCTCCACTCTCGCTTTCGGCATCATCGGCGTCGGCATGATTGCCGACTATCATGCGCAGGCGATCGCGGCGACGCAGGGCGGGCGGCTGGTGGGCGTTGCGACGCGCAATGCGGAAAACGCCCGCGCCTTTGCGGCGAAACACGCGGTGCCGTTCGTCACGACGAGTTTCGCCGAACTCGTCGCGCGGCCCGACATCGACGTCGTGTGCATCACGACGCCGAGCGGGGCGCACTTGGAGCCGGCGCTGGCCGCTGTCCGCGCGGGCAAACATCTCGTCGTCGAGAAGCCCATCGAGATCACCGTTGAGCGGACGGACGAACTCCTCCGCGCGGCCGATGCCGCGGGCGTGAGGATTTCGCCGATTTTTCAGGCACGCTTTGGCGAGGGCGCGAGGGCGCTCAAGGCAGCGATCGAAGCCGGCCGTTTTGGCCGCATCGTGCTCGCGAGCGCGTATGTGAAGTGGCACCGCTCACGTGAGTATTACACCGGTTGGAAAGGCACGCTGGCCCTCGATGGTGGGGGTGCGGCGATCAATCAGGGCATTCATGGGATCGACTTGCTCCAGTGGTTCGCTGGGATGCCCGTTGAGGTCTACGCGCGAAAGACCCGGCGCGTCTACAAACACATCGAAGCGGAGGACACCCTCAGCGCCACGCTCCACTATTCGAACGGCGCGCTCGGCAGCATCGAGGCGACGACAGCGGCGTGGCCGGGCTGGTCGCGGCGCATTGAGATTTGCGGCGAAAACGGCTCGGCGCGACTGGAAGACGATCATCTGGCGGAGTGGACATTTCGCACCGCATTTCCCGAAGACGACGCCATCCGCGCGGCCGGCCTCGATCCTGCGATGGCTTCCGGGGCGGGCGCGCCGAACGCGATCAGCCACCACGGGCACCTGCGGCAAATTCAGGATTTGATCGATTCGCTGCGTGAGAGCCGGCCGTTGGCGATCAACGGTCACGAGGCGCGCAAAGCGGTTGCCCTGATTTGCGCGCTCTACGCTTCCGCTCAGCAGGGTGCGCCGGTTAAACTCGGCGCGTAGGGCGGACTTGGGCGGACTTCAGTCCGCCTTTTGCGTAGTTTTCGAAATTAACGCTGGAAGGCGGACCGAAGTCCGCCCTACCTAGCACTCCCCCTATGTCATCCCCCTCCGTTTCCGCCCTCCCTTGGTATCGGACGCTCACGCCGAACCACTGGTTTGTTTTCACCGTCGCCTCGCTCGCATGGATGTTCGACTGTCTTGACCAGCAGCTCTTCATCCTCGCCCGCGACAATGCCATAAAGGCGCTTTCCGCGGCCGGCACCTCCGGGCCGGAGCTCAAGTCGCTCAGCGGCTGGGCGCAGAGCATCTTCGTCGCGGGGTGGGCGCTCGGCGGGCTTATCTTCGGCTCGGTCGGCGACCGGATCGGTCGCGCGAAGACGCTCTCGATCACGGTGCTCATCTACTCCCTCTGCACGGGGCTTTCGGCGTTTTCACGGGACGTAACGGAATTCATGATCTATCGCGCGCTCACCGGCCTCGGCGTCGGCGGCGTGTTCGGTCTCGCGGTGGCACTCGTCGCGGATTCGCTGCCCGAGCTGGCGCGGCCCAAGGCGCTCGGTCTCCTCCAGGCGCTCTCGGCGGTGGGCAACGTCACCGCCGGCCTGATCGCCATGTCTCTCGCCGAGATGGATCCGACGAACTCGTGGAAATACCTGTTCTGGATCGGTGCGGCCCCGGCCTTCCTCTGCATTTTTATTATGTTCCGCCTCAAGGAGCCGGTCAAATGGATCGCGGCGCGCGACGCCAGCCGGCTCGCTGGCGGCAAGGCGATGGGCAGCTACGGCAGCCTCTTCGGCGAGGTGCAGTGGCGCCGCCCGGCGATTTTGGGCATGATTCTCTGCGTGTCCGGCGTCGTCGGCCTCTGGGGCGTCGGTTTTTTCAGCGGCACGCTCATCGGCCCGGCGATCGAGAACGCGCTCAAGGCGCAAAACCCGGCCATCACCCCCGCCGCGCTCGCCGCCGGCAAGCAGTGGTGGACCGCCGCCAATCTCATCGTGCAGAACATCGGCGCGTTCTTCGGGATGATCCTTTTCGTGAAGCTCGCGCACCGCTACGGGCGGAAAACCGTCTTCGCCCTCGGCTTCATCGCCGCGTTTGCCGCCACGATCTTTTTCTATAAAAATTTCCAGACCAAGGCTGACATCTGGATGACGGGTCTGATGGGCTTCTGTCAGCTCAGCATCTTTGCCGGCTTCGCGATCTATTTGCCCGAGCTGTTCCCCACGCGGCTGCGCAGCACGGGCGTGAGTTTTTGCTACAACGTCGGGCGCTTTATCGCTGCCACCGGACCGATCACGCTGGGTGGGTTGCAGAAATCCCTGAGCGAAAAAGCCGTGGCCGCACTTCCCGCGACCGCCGACGCGCTCTCCAAGGCTGACGCTCAGCTCACCGCTTTTCGCAACGCCGCCTGCTGGCTCGCCTGCATCTACGTGATCGGCCTCCTCGTGCTCCCGTTCTTGCCCGAAACCAAGGGCCGGCCGATGCCCGAAGAGTAAATGGCTCCGTGCGGCGCATCCCGAATCTTTTTTCAAGAAAGCTTCGGCGGCCGCAAAAAAATTCGACCCGTACGCAGTAACTTTTAGCAGAGATAGATTTATGAATTTTTGTATATTCTTTTTTAATTGCGCAGTTATTTTTGAGCGTTCGGCCTAGTCGCGCATCTATCGTCTCGTAGACAGTGCTGTGCTGGTAACACAGTACTCAGTAGTTATAAAGGTTTGCTTGGTGTCAGGTCACACGGGCCGCTCCTTCACGGGGGCGGCTCTTGTGTTTTTGGAGTTCGAGACCTTCGCCGCCGGCGGCTTTTTGTTTTTTGGGTTTCTGTTTTCGGACTGACGCACATTCCGCTTGCGCCGGATTCGGACGCGCCGTTTGGTGCGTGAGCCTGTAGGGGTGTCTTCCGCGGAAGACTGAGATTGCGGTGCGCTCGACCGCTCGACCCTTCGAACCTGGACGGATCATGCCGACGAAGGAAACAGCAGGCGCTGCCACCGCGCCATTTTTGGGCGCACAGCGCCCCTTCTGTCGGAAGTTCGTCTAGGGCGCAGGTTCAACGCTACCATGAAACTCCCGAATCAAAATCTAATCCTCGCCGCCCTGCTCTTCGTGGGTGGATATGCCCTCGCCCAAACCCGGCCGGTTGCGCCAGCCACGCCCGCCGTCGACGCAAACTCGTCCAAGGCGTCAGCCGAAACCCTGACGCTGGCCGCCGTCCGCGTTGCGAGCGATCTCTGGGAATCTCCACTCGCACGCATTCCGGCGAGCGTGACCGTGTTCGACGAAACGGCGCTGCGGGCCGGCGCGGTGCGGCACTTTGGCGATCTGACCGATCAGATTCCCAATTTAACCTTTACCGGCGGAACCTCGCGTCCGCGGTATTTCCAGATTCGTGGCATCGGGGAAAATTCGCAGTTCGAAGGCGAGACGCCCGATTCCACGGTGCGCTTTCTTGTCGATGATCTCGACTTCACGGGTCTCGGCACGCTCGGCGGGACGTTTGATGTTCGCCAGGTGGAGGTCTTGCGCGGACCCCAAGCCGGGGCGTTTGGCGCCAACGCCGCGGGCGGGGTCGTCCGCCTGCTCACCAACGCGCCCACGCCGTATTGGTCCGGCCGGATCGAGGCGAGCGCCGGTGGCGATGCGTTGCGCGAGGGCGGCTTGGCGGTCGGCGGTTCGCTCACGCCGAGCAATCCGGAGGGGCTCATGGCTCGCGTCGCGATTCACCGGAGCAACAGCGACGGCTTCCGCCGCAACGTCACGCTCAACCGCGACACGAACTCCCGTGACGAATTCAACGCCCGCCTCCGCCTCACCGCGAATCCCTCATCGGTGGTGCGTCTCGACGGCACATTTCTGTTCTCCGAATTGAGCAACGGTTATGACGAGTTCGCCTTGGATAATAACGGGAAGCTCACGTTCAGCGACCAGCCGGGCCGCGACGACCAACGTTCCCGCGCGGCCAGCTTGCGCGCCACCTTTTCCGGCATGGAGGGGGCGCGCCTCTCGTCCGTCACGAGCGCGAGCTGGGTGAAATCCCGCTACGCCTACGACGACGACTGGACCGCCGGATCGTATCCGGGTTTCAGTGACTTGGATCGCGACCGCACCGTCTTCAACCAGGAACTCCGTCTCGACTCCACGCTCACCCGCCGCGCGCTCGGCTGGATCGATCGCTGGACCCTGGGTACCTTTCTCGCTAATACCCGCGAAACCAGCGCGTACACGAATTCCGACCCTGACAACATCCGGGGCCTCCGCACGCGCTACAGCGCCGACAACACCGCGCTTTTCGGCCAAATCGCGCACGATCTCTCTGCGCAGACGCGCCTCGTCATCGGCCTCCGTAGCGAGTGGGTCGATCTCGACGGACGCGGCACGAAGTCGCGCTACCGTACTGCGCGCAAAGCCTTCGATCCCGAGGTAACGTTTCACCCCGTCTTCGACGACGCGGTGCTCGGTGGCAAGGTCACGCTCGAGCACGACCTGAACGCGAACCAACTCGTCTACGCTTCGGTCACGCGCGGCTACAAAGCCGGCGGCATTAACATCGATGCGCGCATCAGCCCGCCCGCCGATCCGCTCACTTTCGGGACCGAAACTCTGTGGAATTACGAAGTCGGCCTCCGCGGTAACTGGCTCGATCACGCGCTGACCGGCGAACTCACGGCGTTCTACCTCGACCGTCGCGACACGCAGGTGCGCGACTCCGCTGGCTTCGGCGGTAACTATCGCTTCTTCACCGCCAACGCCCGCCGCGCCCACGTCGCCGGTCTCGAAGCCTCTGCGGCCTATGCGCTCACGAAGGAGCTTTCGCTGCACGCGACGCTCGCGCAGATGGGCTCCGCACTCGACCGCTTCACGCTGACCAATGGCAATAGCGGTGGCGGTCGCCCTCTCGCGAATACGCCGCGCTACGGCTACACGCTCGGTACGCGCTACCGCGATGCTGCGGGCTTCTTCGCCAACGCCGAACTCGTCGGCCGCGCCGAACAGTTCGATTCCAACAATCAAAACGAAGCCCGCCGCGCCTTCCGCCTCGTTAACGCCAGCCTCGGTTACGCCTACCACCAATGGACGTTCACGGTGTGGGGCCGTAACCTTGCCAACACGCGCTACGAAAAACGCGTCTATTTCTTCGGCAACGAAGATCCCGACTACGTCGACACACGCTACGAAGACCGCGCCGATCCGCGCCAAGTCGGCGTGAGTGCGGCGTATCGGTTCTGAACGTACGTAACGCTCGTCGTGAGCCCCGGGATGCGCTCACAGCGGTGCGAGCGAGCTAGGGCATTAGGGTTAACTGTTCAGCAACAGACCGGTTGATTCGCCGGAGGCGAGGGTGATTTTGCCGGGACTGCGGAGCGTGGCTTGGATGTCGAGCAACGTGAACAGCGCGGTGGCGACTTCGGGCGTCCGCTGGATTTCGGCGAGGGCGCGGCCGACGACTTGCGGGCGCACGGCCTGGGCTTGGCCGAGGCGCTGGGAGGCTCTGTTGTCGGCGGCGGAGTGGATGATCGCGACTTCGTTTTCGCCGGCCTGGCGCATCGCGGCGGTGACTTGGCGGAGGCGGTTGACGACCTTGCGCTGGATCTCGGCGATCATGCCTTTGTCGCGGAAGGCGACTTTGCGGACGTAGGTCGAGCCAAGGCTGAATCCCGGTTGCGATGACGTCGGCGAAACTTCTTCGCGGACTTTGCGGGAGAGGGCATCGCGATTTTCGAGAAGCACTTCGAGTCGCAGGTTGGAGAGCTGTTTTACGACGGCCGTGGCGACGTTGGCCTTGAGGGAGCCGATCGGGTCGGAGTTTTGAAACAGGAAGGCTTTGGGTTCTTTCAAGAACATTTCGAACCAAATACCGACGCCCATCGGGGCGCCTTCCTCGGAGTTAACGAACTGATTGCGCAGGTAGGCTTGGTGGATTACGGTACTGACCCTGTAGGTTTTGCCGAAGAGCGGGAAGAGAAGCGCCTTCGGGCCGAAGTGGGCGATGGGGAAGAAAAGACCGGGCTCTTCGACCTGGCCCACGACTTTGCCGAAAAACGTATAGACGAGCATGGTGCGCTCGGGGAGCACGTGCTATAGTTGAAACATCTGGCCGATGGCGAGGACGATGGGGACGGCGGGCCGCGTTTCCGAGGCGCCGGGCTGCGCTGGGAGCAGACCGACACTGACTCGCTCGACTTCCCTCCGCGCTTCTGGTTCTTGGCCCCGTTCACGGAGGCGCTGCTGGTCGGACTGCTCCCGATCTACGCCGGCAAGCGCATCCAGTGGGACGCGCGGACGATGACCGCCACCAACGCGCCCGAAATCGCCCGCTTCACCCGCAAGCCCTATCGCCGGGGTTTCGGGTTGCAGCCGGGCGTCTCGCTGACGCGATCGGTCGCGTAGAAACGCGTTCCCCAACCCAACTCAAACCCTGAACGCAAAATGACCTTTAAGACCCTCTTCTGCTTCGGCCTCAGCCTGCTGTGCATCGTGGGCGTAAATTCCTCCAGTGGAGAAACCGACCGCCCACTCGTGTTGAACGAGTAAGAGCCGAATTACACGGACGACGAAGCAGCCAACCCCGGCTTCCGCGTTGCAGCAAAAAAATCCGTCGTGACGTATCCGTTCTGAGTTGGATCGAAGGGCGCGGACGCCCCGACGCCTCGAAGCGGCGTCTCTACCAGCAAAGTGCGATGATTCGAACCGGTAGGGACGGCTCTCCGAGCCGTCCGCCGTCCGTCCGCCTCACGGCAACACCACCGTGCGCTCGGTCGCTTCCGGATGTTGACGGTAGAAGAGCGCTGTGTGGCCCACGCCGCCGACATAGACGCAGCGACCCTCGTCGGCGATTTGGGCGACGAGCACGTCGCGCTCATCGCGTTCGGCACCGAGAAAACGCAGCTTCACGAGCTCGTGGGCCCGCAGGATTTTGTTCAGCTCGACAAAGAAGGCCGGCGTGAGCCCGCCCTTGCCGATCTTCAGCGTGGCATCGAGTTTTTGGCCCAGGCCGCGGAGATGGGATTTCTGCGCGCCGGTGAGGGGAAAGTCATACACGGGGCGCGAGTATTCGCAAAGTTGGGGCCGCGCCAAGCGTAGGTTCTGAATTCGCGCCGGATCATTGCGGGCGCTTTCCGGATTTGCCACCGGGGCGTGCGCCGCGCTTGGTGGCGGGCAACCAAACCGCCATGCCACGCACTCTCGTCAAACACGCCCTCGACGCCACCGCTCCCCACGACACCCTGTTCCTCCAAGGATGGGTCCGCACCCGCCGCGACGCCAAAGCCTTTTCGTTCATCGAGCTCAATGACGGTTCCTGCCTCAAGGGCATCCAAGTCATCGCCGACGCCAAGCTGCCTAACTACACGACCGAAATCCTTCACGCCCAAACTGGCTCCTCGGTGGCGGTCCGCGGCAAGCTCGTGCCCTCGCAGGGCCAGGGTCAGAAATGGGAGGTGATCGCGGAGTCGGTCGTGGTGCTCGGCCTCGCTGATGCCACCTACCCGCTCCAGAAAAAAGGCCATACGCTGGAGTTCCTCCGCGAGATTGCGCACCTGCGTCCGCGCTCGAATCTGTTCGGCGCCGTCTTCCGCGTGCGCAGCCGGCTCGCCTACGCGGTGCACCAGTTTTTCCAGGAGCGGAATTTCCACTACGTGCACACGCCGATCATCACGGCCAGCGACGCCGAGGGCGCGGGCGACATGTTCCGCGTGACGACGCTTGATCCGGCGCATCCGCCGATGACGGAAGACGGCGCGGTCGACGTCACGAAAGACTTTTTTGCCAAGAAAACGTTTCTCACCGTGAGCGGCCAGCTGGAGGCGGAAATTTTTGCGACGGCGCTCTCGAATGTCTATACGTTCGGCCCAACCTTCCGCGCGGAGAACTCCCACACCTCGCGCCACGCTTCGGAGTTTTGGATGATCGAGCCCGAGGTGGCGTTCTGCGACCTGGAGGGCGACATGACGCTTGCCGAGGAATTCGTGAAATACCTCATCCGCGACGCGAAGACGCACTGCGTGGCCGACCTTGAGTTCTTCGGCAAGTTCGTGGACAAGGAGTTGCTCGCGCGCCTCGACTTCGTGCTGGAGAAACCCTTTGTGCGTTGCAGCTACACCGACGCGGTCGAGATCCTCGCGAAGAGCGGCAAGACGTGGGAGCACCCGATTTCCTGGGGCGCGAATCTCCAGTCTGAGCACGAGCGCTATCTCACTGAGGAACACTTCAAGTGTCCCGTGACCGTCTACAACTATCCGCGGGCGATCAAAGCCTTCTACATGCGGCAGACCGACGGTTGCGCGGCCGACCGCCAGACCGTGGCCGCGATGGATCTGCTCGTGCCCGGCATCGGCGAAATCATCGGCGGCAGCCAGCGCGAGGAGCGGCTCGAAAAACTCCGCGAGGGCATGGCGCTGCACCAGCTCGACGAGAAAGCCTACTGGTGGTATCTCGACTTGCGCCGCTACGGCACC
>SYGN01000020.1 GCA_005799525.1 Opitutaceae bacterium
AAGCCCTGCGTCGCCAGCACCAGCGTGAGCGCCGCCCCGCGGAGCTGCTCCACGCCGTTGAGCGGATTGAGCGCCGCCCACGTCGCCGGATCGGCGGTGAAGCGCGCGACGGGCACGGCGTAGTTCTGCCCCTCGGGCAGCGTGGACGCCCGGGGAAAATCGAGCAGCCCGATCACACTCGCCACGAAGCCGAATTGCCCCGGGTGCGTCTCCGCGAAGCGCACCGCCCCGTAGCCGCCCATCGACCACCCCGCGATCCCGCGTGCCGCCGGCTCCGTTGAAATCGGCCACCGGCTTTCCGCCCAGGCGATCACCTCTTCGAGATAGGCTTCGTAGCGGGCCGCGGGATTCTCGGGGGCGTTGATATACCACCCGTCTTCGCCCTGCGGGAGGACCACGTAACACGGCGCCGCCAACAACGCCGTGCGCGCCGCCTCCGAATCGAGCAATGAGCGGTGGTGGCGGCCGCGCCCGTGCAGAAAATACAACACCGGCGCCCTGCCTGTCGTGGGCGGCGTGGCCGGCGCGATCACGGCGACGGGCAGCGCGCGCCCGAGCGCGACACTGCGCACTTCGCCAAACGCGATGCGCTCCGCGGCACCGGCGCGCACGAGCCATCCAAGCAGCCCTATCAGCACCACACACCTCATCACTTCACGTCACTCCAACGGTAATCCAAGCGCAAGATCGCCGGCGGCTGGCCCCCCACTCCTTTGTAGGTGATCACGTGGAGCCGCGTGTCGGCACCCTTACCGGAAAATTCCGCCACGGCGTAGTAGCCGTCGGTCACATTTTTATCGTCGGCATTGTCGAGGATCACACAGGCCTCCGGCACGAGCGTGGTCAGGTCGAAGCGGATCAGGCAGAGCTGCATCGGACCGTTGGCCGCACCCTTCGTGGCCGGCGGCGGTTTCGTCCAGTTGCGCCCGAGCAGATAGCCGTGCCCGCCGCGCACGAAGAGCCGCGGCCGCCCCACGTAGCCCTGGATGAATGGCACCTTGCCCGTGAGATCGAGCTGCTGCTGCACGCGAAACTGTCCATCGGTGCGGTGCAGTCGCTCGATCCGGTCGTAGCCGCGCGTCGTCACGATGAAGCCGTCGCCGTGTCGTATAAAACCGCTCTCGTTGGCCAAGATCCCGCCAAACTCCGTCGTGAGGTCGCGCACAAAATTCCACGAGCGCCCCGCATCGACTGAGCGCAGCACATCGACCCCCCAACGGCCGCCCTGCATGTAGCCGAATTTCATGATCAACTGCCACGTCGTCTTTCCTTCGTGGATGAATTCGAACGGGTAGCCGTAACGCACGCCGTCCACGAGGTCGAAGGCGGTCGGCGCATCGAAGGCTTTGCGCGCCGCGTTCCAGCGAAACACCTCGGCGCCCGCGCGGTAGTGCCGTCCGTCCCAGCCGACCGACTGCACGTCGACGTAGATCGCGATGGTGCCGTCAGGCAATCGCGTGATCTCGCCCATCTGGTAGAGCTTCGGTGCCGGCGCCGCCATCCGCTGGATCAGCTCGGTCTTCCCGCTCGCCAGCGAATGTCGCACGACTTCGAGCGCCGCGCCCGCATCGGTCGCATGCGTCTTGCCCGCCTTGTAGACGACCCACACTTCGTCGGCACTCACCCGCAGGCTGACCGGAAACGCCGCGTAGCGATAGTCCGCCGGCTGGGTGGTCGGCGACACCAACACCGTCTCGCTCAAACGCGTCGCCGGGCGCACCGCCGAGTCGGCGGCGCAAACGACGGTGCAAACTGAAAACAGGGCGGCGAGGCGGGCGAGGGCGGAGAACATGGGGAGAAAGGGGCGAGGCTCCAGAGGTTTTTGATGGTATACCAAATGTCAAACCCTCGTCGCACCGCACGCGGCCCGGGCACCCTCCCCGAACTATTGCTTGCGGTGGTATACCAAAACGCCATGGTTCCGCCTCGCCGACTCTTTTCGCGCTCCATGACGTCTCCCCGCCTCTCCACCCCCGGCCCCCATCTGATCGTCGCTTTGGTCACGCCTTTCACCGCCTACGGCGAAGTCGACCGCCCCAGTTTGCGCCGGCTTATCGCGCATTTGCAGGCCGGCGGCGTCAACGAGTTCTTCGCCGCCGCCTCGACCGGCGAGGCCCCGCTGCTCGACGAGGCCGCGCGGCTCGCGGTCATCGAGACCGTGCGCGCCGCCGCTCCCGACGGTGTGCTCTACGCCGGTGTCAGCGGCACCGGCCATCGCCACGCAATCCGCAATGCCCGCGCCGCCGCGCAGGCCGGCGCCGATGTCGCCGTTGTGATGAGCCCCTTCTTCGTTGCGCTCGATCAAACCCAACTCGTCGACTTCTCCACCGCCATCGCCGATGCGAGTCCGCTGCCGCTGGCGATCTACCACCACTTGCGGATGCCCACGCCGTTTACCGTGCCGACGGTCGCGAAACTCGCCTCTCACCCCAACATCGTCGCCCTCAAAGACACCAACGGCGCCGAGCACAACCGTTGCGCCGAGATCCTCGCCGCGACGGCCGGCACGCCGCTCCAGTTTTTCCAAGGCGTCGAAAAACTCGTGCTCCCCACCCTCGCCGCCGATGGCCACGGCTGCGTCGTCGCGCAGGGCAACATCGCGCCGCACCTCTTCCGCGCCGTGCTCGATGCGTGGCAAGCCGGCGACCCGGCGCGCGCGGCGGAGTGCCAGCGGCAGATCGACGCGCTGTGGAGCATCTTTCTCCAGCCCGAAGTGCGGCAGTCGTTCGCCCATTTTCTCCTTACGATGAAACGCCCCCTCCAACAGCAGGGCGTGATCGCCACGACGGCGGGTGCGTTGCCGGGCGTGACATTTTCTCCGGCCTACGAACAGATGATCGACGATTTTATGGCCCGGCATCTCCCCTCTTTGCCTGCTGTGCGGATGCCGTGAGATTTGCCTCCGTCATCGTGCCGCTCGCTCTCGCCGCCCTGCCCTCGCTTCGCAGCGCTCCGCCGTGGCAGACGGAAGCGCCGCTGCCCCGCGCCGTCGGCGGTCACGCCGCCGCGCTGCTCGGTCCCACGCTCTGGATCGCCGGCGGCAGCTTCTGGTCCGAAGAACGAAAATGGCTCGACGATACCGTGCGTCGCCGCGACTCCGCCGCGCCGGGTGCATGGGAGACCGTCGCGAAAATCCCGGGCGGATTTGCCCACGGCGGCTCCGTCCAGGCCGGTCAGGCACTCTGGCTGGTCGGCGGGCTCGACGACCGCGGCCCCTCACCGGCCGTGCGCCGCATCAATTTGCGCACCGGGCGGGTCGAGACCGTCGCGGCCTTGCCGGAGGCTCGGGTGTATTGCGGGGCCGCCGTGCTCGACGGGGCGCTCTGGGTGATCGGCGGCAGCACGAGCGAAATGGATTTTTCCCGTACCAGCGCGACCGTCTGGAAGATCGACCTCGCGACGCACACCGTCCAAGCGCAGCCCGCCGCCGGGCCGGCCTCGATCAATCCCCTCGTGTTGACGCTGAAGGGCGAACTGCACGTGTTGCCCGGCGGCACGTGGTCGGCGGAAAAGCAACGCCTCGAAGCGCCCGCCGAAGTTGAGATTTTTTCTCCCCGCACCGGGCGCTGGAC
This sequence comes from Opitutaceae bacterium, assembly GCA_005799525.1. GTDB lineage: Bacteria > Verrucomicrobiota > Verrucomicrobiia > Opitutales > Opitutaceae > GAS368. The sequence goes on from SYGN01000020.1 coordinate 3,573, forward strand.
CCGCCGCGCGCTGCCCACCGCCCTTCCGCGCGGCCTCTCCGGCACCGCGCTCGACGCTCACCGCGCGGTGCTGGCGGGTGGCGTGGAACGCCGCGATACCGGGAGCGCGATCGGCTCCGGCGTCTGGCTTTACGATGCGCGCGGCGGCGGGCTGACTCCGCAAGGCGCTCTCCCGGGCCCGCGTCTCGCCGCTGCGATGCTCACCGCCGACCGCGGCGCCGTGCTCCTCCTCGGCGGCGAAGACGGACCGCGCCGCCGCGTCGCGACCGTGTGGCGCCGAGCCGGCGAAACCGGGGGAGAGCCTTGAGTCCGCCCACCTGGTGGCAGGAGCCACGTTGGCGCGTCGCCGGATTTCTCGCCTGCGCTGCGGCGCTGAACTACGCGGACCGCGCCGCTCTCGCGTCGGTGCTGCCAGCCCTGCGCGGCGATTTCCAGCTCACCGATGTGCAGCTCGGTTTGCTCGGCTCCGTGTTTCTCTGGGCCTACGCGCTCGGCTCGCCCCTGGCCGGAGCCATCGCGGATCGTCTTTCCCGGACGAATCTCGTGATCGGCAGCCTCATCGCGTGGAGCAGCGTGACGGCGCTGATGGGCGCGGCCGGCGGCTTCGCCACGCTGCTCGGACTGCGGCTCGGGCTGGGATTGGCGGAGTGTCTGTTTCTGCCGGCCGCAATCGCGCTGATCGCGGATTGCCACGGCCCGGGCACGCGGGCGCGCGCGATGAGTTTCATCTCGATCGGCGTCAACGGCGGCATGGTGCTCGGCGGATCGCTCGCCGGTCTGCTGGCGGAACACTTCGGGTGGCGCTGGGGCTTCGGCGTGCTGGGCAGCGCCGGCCTGGTCCTCGCGCTGGTGGCGCGACCGTTCCTGCCGCGTGCCATCGCTCCCGCGGAAGCCGGCGCTCCCCCCGCCCCGGCGCCGCCCGCCCGCGCCACCTGGACCGAAGCGCTGGCCTGCCTCGCGCGCGTCCCCAGCTATTGGGTGCTCGTCGCGGAATCGACGCTCTCGGGCTTCGGGATGTGGACCTTCTTCGGCTGGTTGCCGCTGTATTTCAAAGAAACCTACAACATGACGCTGGCCGCGGCGGGCTTCGCCGGGACCTTCATGCTGCAAATCTCCGTCGTGCTCGGCGTGATGACGGGCGGATGGCTCTCGGACCGCGTGGCGCACGATGCCCCGCACCGCCGGATGCTACTCTACGGGAGCTTCTACCTCGCGGGCGCGCCGTTCCTGCTGCTGTTCCTCGGGCAACCCGCCTTTCCGGTCGTGGCGGCGGGGATCGCGGCGTTTTCGTTTCTGCGCGGCCTCGGCCAGGCCAACGACAATCCCACCCAATGCGAGATCGTACCGCCGCGTTTCCGCTCCACCGGCATCGGCCTCATGAACGCCGTGGCCACGGGTGCCGGAGGCTGCGGCGTCCTCTTCGCCGGCTTCCTCAAACGCGAAGTCGGCCTCGACGGAATCTTCGCCGGCATCGCCGGCATTTTCCTGCTCGCGGGCGCGGTGCTCCTCGTCGGCTACCGGTATTTCATCCGCACCGACATCGAGCGCGCCCGCCTGGCACGTTGACCGCCTGCTGAGAAACGACGGAGGTTTCTTTCGGCGTGGCTTACGACGAGTCACCCAACGCGATACCGGCGCAACCATCTCCTAAGCCGGAGGGACGAACGCTACGCCGGCACCACGACCGGCAAACTCGACGTGATCGTGCCAACGCGCTGCGTGAAACTGCTCCGCGTCTCGCCCGTGCGCGGCCATCCGTGGGTGCTCTCGACCGATAGCCCCATCCGCCTTGGCCGGGCCGCACGCACGACCGTCGCTAGGGGCGCGGCCACGCGCCCGCTCCGGCTGCGCGCCATGCGCAGCGGCAAGGTTTTCCGGCGCGTGCCGCAGAAATTCCGCGTCGCCCATCCCGCGACCGGTGGATCGCGAAAGATGGCAACGACGCCACCCGTATCGTGCGCGTGCCGCGGGGCACCGAGGAACGCGTGGTGCGGTTTGCGCGGCTTTAAGCAGCCGGGAAAAATCCGTGCGACTATCTCGCAACGCAGAGGAACGAATTTCCGCTGTAGCGGAACGCGGGAGCGTTTCGTCCGGGCACAATCAGCCGATTTTGCGATATGGAGTGATTGCGGGCGGTTTTCTGCGCTGTCTCCCGAGTCTCATGCTCCTTCGTTGGCTGGCGGGGTCCGTGTGCGAAAGACCGAAAGGTCGAACCGCATCGCCAGCGGTAGTTAGCCACCGGTCACCCCACCACCGGACATGCGGGTCAGCATCTGGCCGTTCCAGAGTGTGCAGGGTTCCCGGGCTTGCGGCGCGCAGTCGCGGGCGGGTCGGAGGGTGGGTCGGAGGCTCGGCCCTCCTTTAAAACGTGCCCTTCACGCCCGTCGTCCAGAGAGCGCCGTAGAAATTGTAGGTGCGGGGGCGCGTGTAGGCGGGCGCGTTGGGGGAGTAAGTGATGAGCGGGCGCGGCTCGTTCGCGAGGTTTCGCACCGAGGCGTAGAGGGCAAATTTGCGATGGAAACGATACTCGACGTTCGCGTCCTGCACCATGCGGGTGTCCTGCGCGTCGTAGGTGCTGGCGGGGACGGTCGCACTCACGGCGTTGAGCGAAGCGCGTTGGCGGCCGATGCGGGAGACGTTGTAGCGGAGGAGAAATTTCGCGGAGGCGTAGCTCGCACCCCAGTTACGGATGCGCGGCGAATAACCGGAGAACTCGTCCGCACCGGAACCCCCGATGCGGAGGTGTGTGCCGTTGACCCACACCTGCAAACCGCGCGTCCACTTGGGCAGCGCGGTGAAGGGCTTGAGCGACTGGCGCCAGCTCCACTCGAGTCCGTCGGTGCGGACGGCGTTGGCGGAGTTGCTCCGCGTGATCACATCGTAATCGAGGTAGTCGTCGGAGAGACCCATCTCGGCGAGCAGCGGGAGCGTGGCGTCGGTGCGCGTGGAGACGAAGAAGCCGGTGATGTTTTTCCGGAAGAGACTCACGGAGAGCGTGGCGCCTTTCACGGAGTAGGATTCGAGGCTGAAGTCGTAGTTATCGGCGGTCCAGGGCTGGAGCGCGGCGTTAGTGGTGGTGATGGTCCGCGTGGCCTCGGCGGCGGCCGGATCGTTGATGGAACGCGAGGGGATGATGAAAGTGATGTCGGGCCGGCCGATGGTCGCGGCGTAGGCGGCGCGGGCGACGAAGTTTTCCGTGAACGAGTAGCTGGCGTTCACACTCGGATAGAGATCGCCGTAATGTTTTTTCGCAAAGGCGGCGCGCTCCCGGTATTGCAGGCGGGCGATGGCGAGCGCGTCGGTGGAGACGCGGATCGGCTGGCCGGCGGCGTTGCGGATCAAATTGCCCTGCGCGTCCTGCTGGTAGGTGGCGCGGATGTCGTTGAGGCCGCCGGTGCCGTCGGCGTCGGTGCGTTCGTAGCGCGCGCCGGCGACGAGCCAGAGGCGGTTTTCGAAAAATTTTAGATCGGTGCGGAGGAAACCGGCGGAGACGGTCTCCTCGAGTTTCTGCGAGCCGTTGACGCGCGAGATGTGGTAGGCGGCTTCGTTGAGCACGAAGTAGGACGGCTGCGTCTTGTAGAGATCGTAGACTTTGCGCGGGTCGATCCACTGGAAGCGCTCACCGTTCGCGAAGGAGCGCTGCGCGGAGTAGGAATAATTGATGAGGTCGTAACTACCCGCGAGGCGCTCGGGGGAGCCGGCGGCAAAGGTGGGGCGAAAATTCCACGTGCTGGTTTCGACGCGGAGATCGCGTTCGTTGCGCGACATATCGACTCCGGTCATGAGGCGCGCGGTGAACGGCAGGCCGAGGTCGCGGCTCGCGTGGAGCTTCAGCGTGGTGAGGGCGTTCGTCATCAGCGGCTCCTGCGGGGAGGTTGCGGTGTTGAGCGAGTAGAGGCGGCCGTCGTTGATCGCGACGGGCTGACCGGTGCGGCTCGTGCCGCGGACGACCGGGGGCGTGCCGAAACGCTCACCGCCGTAGCCATCGGCGCGGAGGATGAGGTTCGGAATCGTGGCGCTGGTGGTGCCGAAATACTCGTGCCCATCCCCGGCGCTGAGCGTGCGGCGGCGCGACTGGGAGCGGGCGAGCGTGGTGGAGATTTTCCAACCGCGATCCTCGAAGCGGTGGCCGAGCGAGAGCGCGCCGGTATCCTTGAGCTGTTCGCGATAGGTGGTCGCGAGCGTCGTGGTGCCGACACCGGTCGCCGCGCCTTGGGTGAAGTGTTCGCCGCCGGTCGCGCCCGCGCCGTAGGCCTGCGTGGCGGTGTAGATGCGCGAGGAGACGTTGTCGTTGGTGAACGAGGCGCTCGCGAAAAACGTGTGCGCGGGCAGTGGGCGCCAGTCGGCGCGCCCGGAGAGCACGGTGCGCTCGCGCGCAGCGATCTGCGCGGCGACCGCACTCTGGGTTTGCACGAGGGCGACGCGGTTCCACGTCGGAGCGATATTGTCCTTGTCCTCCCAACGGACGTTGTGGCCGGCGCTGAACGAGAGCGCGAGGGTGCGGTTGACGGGGCGGATGTAGTTTAACTCGAAGCCGGGTTTGAGATGCGGTCCGCCGGTGGATTTATCGGCGCTGCCGCTGCGGAATAGTTCGCGACCGAGGCCGGAGAGCGGCTCCTTGGTGGTGAGCAGGCCGAAGACGCTGTAGGTGAAAAGGGGATCGCGGCGCGCGAAGCCGCTTTTGCCGACGACGTTGATCATGCCGCCGACAGCATTGGCGGGCATGTCGGGCGTGGGGACTTTCGTGACTTCGATGCGATCCATGTTGGCGACATTGGAGGCCGTGAAGCTAGCGCCGCGGCCGGCCGGGCCGTCGCTGGAGAGCTCCACGCCATCGACCATGAGCAGGGTGCCGCTGCCGGGCATGCCGCGGAGCGTGACCTCGCTGGGAATCGCGGGCGACATGGCAACTTGAATGCCCGGGACGAATTTGAGGAACTCACCGGGATTCCCATCGCCGAGGTCGCCGAACTCTTCGAATGCGACGACGTTTTTGATGTTGGCCGAAGTGCGTTGCTCCTGGAGCGCGGCGGATTGCGCGCTGAGCTCGCGCTCGGCGACGGTGAGACGCGTAGTCTGCGCATCGAGTCCGGCGGCGGTGGCGCGGAGGGTGGCGGCGCCGGCGGGCACCCCGGTGAGACGGAATTCGCCGGCCTCGTTGGTGAGCGTTTCGAAGACGGAATTTTCGACGACGATACGAACCTGTTTGAGAAACTGGCCGGCGGCGGTGTTGGCGACGCGGCCTTCGATCACGCCGGTCGCGACGGATTGGCCGAGGGCGGGGCAGACGAGGGCGGCGCTGGCGAACAACGGCAGGAGGAGGTGCGAAAAAAAACGGCGGGAGAATGTGACGGGCATGGGTGAGCGGGGTGAGAGGGAGCGGGGCGCGTCACAGACCCCGCCCAACCCCAGGCTGCGTCAGAACGACCGCGCGACCTTGAACTTGATCAGCCGCTCGGGGCCGGCCCAGAAGATGTTCCGGTTGGCACTGCGCTTGAGATACCACTCGTCGGTGATGTTCGAGCCGTTGAGACTGATGCGGTAGCCCTTCCACGCATACTGCACGAAGGCGTCGACCGTCCCAACGGATGGGAAGAAAATCTGATTGGCGGGTTCGGCGGCGGCGCGGCCCTGCCAATTCCAACCACCGCCAACCGTGAGGCCTTTGAGCACGCCGGAGGAAAATTTGTAGCGCGACCAGGCGGAGGCGGTTTTTTCCGGGGTGTTGCGAGGCAGGAGTTTGGTCGTGAGCGTGATGTCGATCGTCGAGGCGGCGAGCGTGAGGTCCCAGCCGGCGAGGAGGTTGAGGACGACGTCGGCTTCGATGCCCTTGGTAATCTGGCGGTCCTGTTGCACGCGGAAGCCGGCGCTGGCGCGGGCGGGATCGGGATCGAGACCGACGATCTGCTGCAGTTGCAGATCGAAATACGAGAGCGTGCCAGTGATGCGGCCTTCGCGGAGCGCGCTCTTCACGCCGACTTCTTTCACGATGCCGGTGGAAGGAACGAAGGTGGAGCCGTCCGGGTTCGCGCCGAAGTTGGCGTTATACGTCTCGGCGTAGTTGTAGAAAATCGAGAAGGCTTTGGCAGGTTTGCCGACGGCGCCGAACTTGTAGGTCCAGTTGTCGCCGGAGTTACGCGTGCCGAAGACGCCGGTGAGGCGGTTGTCGGTGTGGGAACGGTAACTGTCGTAGCGGGCGCCGCCGACGAGCTGAACCTTCTCGCCGAAAAATTTCACGTGATCTTGGACGGAGAAACTCTTGTTGGTCCCGACGCTGTTGTTGTTGGTCGTCCTGCGCGGATTGACGAGGCCAGTGAACGTGTAGACGGGATTGAAAATATCGAGCGCGGGCGGGATATCGCCGGTGATGGTGGTGGTGTCGTTGTCGGAGGAGAAATATTGGCCGATCGCGAGGATCTTGTGATCGGAGGAACCGACGCGGAGATTGTAGACGGAATCGAGAGCGACGGTGTAGTCGCTGTCGTAGTTGGAAATGAAACGCGCGGTGCGACCCATGAGGCGGTTGTTCGCCTGCATGCCGGACGGCAAAACGTCGGTCACCTCGTGGTCCCACTGGTTGGCGAAGCCGGCGAGGCGGATGGACCAGTCGGGCGTGATGGCGGATTCGAGGGCGGCGAAGAAGGCCTGCTTGTCGTTGTCGGAGCGGGCCAACGGATCGGAGAACGTGAAGTCTTTCGGCAGCCGGCCAAACGTCGTCGCGCCACCGGCCACGAAGGGCTGGAGCTGCGCGTTGTCACCGAAGTGTTTGAAACCTTCCTCATGCAGAAATTCACCGAGAACTTTCACCTGCGTGTTCTGGCTCAGGCGCCACGTTACCATCGGATCGACGTTCCAGCGCTTGAACCACGAGTGGCGCGTCTCAATGCCGTTAGTCAGATCTTCTTCGCGGTAGACGGCGACTAGGCGGTAGGCGAATTGGTCGTTGAGCGGCGCGGTATAGTCGAACTCAGCCTTGCGCTGGGCGTGGTTGCCGAGCGTGACGGCGCCGGTGCCGCCGGCTTTCCAGAGGGGACTCTTGCGCACGCGATTGAGCACGCCGCCGGCGGCGTGCGAGCCATATACGAGCGCGGACGGGCCTTTGAGCACTTCGAGACGCTCGAAGAGAAACGGCTCCGCGCCGGCTTGGCTCTGCGTCTGCGTGTCGGCAAACCCGTCGGTGTATTGGCCGCGCACGGTGTAGCCGCGGATCATGACGCTGTCGCCGACGTTGGACTCGATGGAGACGCCGCTGACGTATTTGAGCACGTCATAGAGTTCTCCGGCGCCGGCATCGCGCAGGAACTCCTGGTTGATGACCGTCACGGCCTGCGGGGTGTCGATGAGCGCGGTGTTGGTGCGCGTGACGCCGATGGCGTTGGTCGTGGCATAACCGAGGTCTTTTTCGTCGGACACGGTGAACTCGCGCAGTTGCACGATTTCGCCGGCCGAAGCCGCCGTCGCGGAACGGGTCGGCGCCGTCTGCCCGGACAGGACGGTGGCAGGCAGCAAAAGCACACCGGCCAAAAGGCCGGTGGCGAGAACAGGACGGGACACGGGGGAACAGGGCATTTGCATGGGCGGGGGAAGTCGCGGCGACGGTGGATGCGTGGCGTGAGCCCCGGCAGACCGGGATGCCGCCTCGTTATTTAAGTATACCAAACATTTTTCCCGACTCGCATGTCTATGTTTATCTCACGATTTGACGGTCTGCCCCCGTGGAGCGCGCCGTCGCGGCGCCCAAAGCCACAATGGCATACCAAAGAGGCGATCCCGCGATTCCAGGCTTTTCACCGGCCGGCCAGCCGTATTGCATGCCGGGCCATGCCGAAACGCCGCCGAGTGTTTGAACCCAAAATCGACCGCACCCCGCCCAACTTGCAGAAGCTCGTGCGGTTGATTTTTTCCGAGGCATTTTTGCCGGGCGACCGGCTCGTGGAACGCGACCTCGCGGAAAAACTGGAGCTCAGCCGCATCCCGGTGCGCGAGGATCTGCAGAAACTCGTTTCGAGAGGGATTTTGCTGAAGGACCAGGTGAACCGCGGACTGCGGTTGCGCGATTACGGTCCCGCGGAAGTCGCCCATCTCCACGAATACCGCGAGGCCATCGAACTGGCGGCGGCGCGGGTCGCTTGTCACAACCGCACGGCGACGGACCTCGTGCAGCTCGATTTGATCTGCGACGAGATGGAGCGCGAGGCGCCGAACGCGCCGTCATCGCGCTGGCTGGAGCTCGACTGGCAGTTTCACCAGACGATGGTCGAGGCGAGCGGCAACGAAAGGTTCATCAACGATTTCGACCTACTGATGATCGAGTGTAATTACGTGTTCTACCGGCTGCCGGAAACGCGCATCGCAGCGGCGAGCCGCGACAACCCGTTGCTCGCTACACTCGTGCACGGCATCGTCGACGCGCACCGGCAGATCGGCAAACTCCTCAAGAAGCGCGACACGAATGGAATCGTCGAGGCGATGCGCCTCCATCTGGCCGGTCTCGGCAACCGCGTGCACCGCGATCTCGTCAAAGACCAGCTGAGCAAGCCGCCGGCCCCGGCCGCCTGAGGCCCGCCCCGGTTCAAGACCACAGCCGCGCCGGATAGCGCCCGGCCCGCACGAACTCCGCGAGCGCAGCCTGCACCCGCGGTTTGTCTTCGCGGAACGTGATGCCGAACCACGCGCTGTCTGTCGGCAGCACTCGCACGGTCGTCTCGCCTCGAGCGATCATCGTCGAGACCGAACCGGGCAAATAGAATTCCGATTTGGGTTCGGTGCCGCGCGCCGCCAGAAACTCGCGGAACTGCGCATCGAGCCCCACGAAGAGCGCGGGTGTGAAGCCCCAACAGTTCATCGAGACGATGGTGTCGCCGAAGAATTTCCGGCCGGGCCCGGGGCCCACGGCGGCGGCGATGATCCCGTGGGTTTCAACGATGCTCGCGAGGCGGCCCGCGGCGTCGGTGGCACAGATGCCGCGGGAAACCGCGCCGTGTTCCGAGAGCGTGTTGGCGAGGCGGAAGCCCACGATGGCAAATTCCGATGGCGCGCCCGGGGACGCCGGCGGCGGAGCCTTGTGCCCCGACATCGGATCATAGCCCCGGGCGATGCTCGGGGCGGGCGTAGCTTTGAGAAACGCCGCGAGGCGGTTGAACGAATCGGCGCCGTAAAAATCGTCGGCGTTGATGACGGCGAAGTTCTCTTTGACCGCGTCGCGCGCGCACCAGACGGCATGGCCGGTGCCCCAGGGTTTCTCGCGGTCGGCGGACGGCGTGTGCCCGGGCGGGAGCGCGTCAAGCGACTGGAAAACATAGTCGACGGCGATCTTGCCCGCGTAGCGCGCGCCGATCTGCGCGCGAAACAGGTCCTCGAAATCGCGCCGGATCACGAAGACCACCCGCCCAAAGCCGGCGCGGATCGCATCGAACACCGCGTAATCGAGCACGGTCTCGCCGGACGGGCCGACGGGGTCGATCTGTTTCAGGCCGCCGTAACGCGAGCCCATGCCGGCGGCGAGAACGAGGAGAGCGGGAGAGGACATCCGGGGGAGGAGAAGCGTTTGCGCGGCGCGGTCAACGGTTGAGGGAGGGCGGGGCGGAGACCGCGCCCGCCTTCACCTTCAAGACCACAGTTTCTTCTGCAGATCCGCGAAGCGGCCGACCACGGTGCTTTGCAGCGGATGCTTCCAACCGCTCACGCGCTGGCGCGCGCCGACCCACACTTCGCGGATCGCCCGCGGGTTGGAGGCGAACACCACCGCACCGAGCAATCCCTCGGGCGAGGCGCCGACGATGGACGGATCGTAGACGTTGACCGTGAAGAAATCCGCGGGCCGGCCGACTTCGAGCGCACCGCCGGGCGCGCCGAGACTGCGGGCGCCGGTGACGGTCGCGGCCTGGAAAAACGCGGCGCCGAGGTCGGTGGGGAAGGCCCCGGGGCGTTTGCGCTCGCCGCGCAGCTGAAACTCCAGCAGGCGGGCGTCGTCCAGCAGATTGGTCTGCAGCTGTCCGTCGGTGCCGAGGGCGAGCGCGACGCCCGCAGCGAGGAATTTCGTCGTGGGAAACGCGCCTTCGCCGGCGGCCAGCTCCGAGGCCGGGCAGGCGCAGACCGTCACGCGCGCGGTGCCGAGCACGCGGATGTCGTCGTCGCTCAGGTGGGCGCCGTGGATGGCGGTGAACCGTTTGTCGAGGAGGCCGTGCTCGGCGAGGAGCGCGGCGGGCGAGCGGCCGTATTCGGCGACGCAGGCCGCGTGCTCCGCAGCGGTTTCGCCGAGTTGGAGATGGACGCGACAGCGCTTGGCGTGCGCGTAGGCCGAGATCGCTTTGAGCGCATCGATTGGCACCGCGCCGAGACTGTGCGGCGCGACGCCGACCCACACGTCGTCGCCGGGAAAGTTTTTTTCCACGTGGGAAAACAGGAGGTCCGTCGACCGCGTAAAGGCGTCGACCGAGGCACAGAGGACCCGCGGCGAAGCCGAACCGACCGGCTGACCGAAACCCGCGCGCAGCGTGGCGCCGTTCAGCAGGGCGATGCGGATGCCGACGTCGTGCGCGGCGCGGAGGACGGCGTGCGCCATCCCGCCGACCTCGGTCAGGGGCGTGCCGTCGGGTTGGTGATGGAGAAAGTGGCACTCGCCGACCGTCGTGATGCCGGCAAGGAGCATTTCCATGAAGGCTTCGCGCGCGGCGGCGTAGACATCCTCGTCGCTGAGACGTGCGAGCACCTTGTCGTGCAGCTCCCGCCAGTTGCCGAGCGCCGCGCGGTCGGCCTGGGGTTTCAGATCGAAGCGCCCGCGGAAGATCCGGTGCCACCCATGGGAGTGCGCGTTGACGAGCCCCGGGAGCGCAGCCTGCCCGGGCAGGCGTTTCGCCATTTCGAGATCGGCCGGCTCGCGCGAGAAACGCGTAATGCGCCCGGCGGCGTCGACGAAGAACGCGAGGCCGCTCTCAAATTTGTCGCCGGTGTAAACACAGTCGGGGAGCCAACCGAGTTCGCGCGGAACGGCGGGGACTTTGGGCGCAGGGGCCGGCGCAGGTGCGAGGGGGCGAGCAAGCGCGGGCGCGGGCGCGCGGTCACGATCGCGGTCGCGCCTGGGTCCTTGGTTCGGACCCGAGCCGGGTCCGCGGCCGGGACCAGGGCCACGATGAGGAGCATTAGCACGATGAGAGTCGGGCGCGGCAGGACCGCGACGGTCGCGGGATTGGTGGGGATTTTGCAAGGTCACCAGCACAAACGAGGACGCGTCGCGGTCAATGCCGTCGGTAAAGTCATACCGCGGCAGCAATGAAGATCCCGGGAGCAAGATCCGAGGCATTCACGGCAAATACCCGCTGGAGCGATCCGCTGGGTCACGGGGATTGCGCCCCGCGAGGCTTCCACACCACCGGACGTGCGGTTTACCGCCCCACCCCGGCGATTGAATTTCAGGACACTGCTGCCCCTTGTGGAGTCGGGGCATTTTGCCACCTGCTGGCATTGCGGGACTGTATCCACGAATCCGTTCGCCACGCGTCAGCGGGCATCGGGTTTGGTCGGCTCGGCCGGCAGACGTGCTTGCAGCGCGGCGAAGCGCGCGCGCTCGGGCTCGTCCGGCGCAACGCGCAAACCGAGCGCAACGAAGGACGACGCCTCGACGAGGTGGCCATGCTGGAGAAACAGTGCGGCCGCGCGATACACCAGCGACGCCCGTCGCGGAAAAAGGTTCACGCCTTCGGACAGCACGGCAAGGTGTCCGCGCGAGGGGTGCACGGCGCTCTGCGACCATACGTCACCGATCATCTCGTACACCTCAGGCAACGGTGGATTTTGCTGACGGGCAGTGAAGAGCAGCGTCAACACGTCGGCGGCTTGGCCCACGCTGAGTTTTCCCGCGACCTCGGGCGCGGCGAGATAGTCCGCAAGGCGCAGGCGGGCAAGTTCCAGCCACACGCGGGGTCGGACGATCTCGAGGCGTGCGGCGGTCTCAAGGTAGTCACGCGCCCCAGCGTCGTTGCCGGCGTCGACCTCGCAAAGACCCAGCACCGCGAGCAAACGCGGGTCGCGATCATTGCGGTCGTAGGCGCGGAGCAGTGTGCGGCGGGCCTGTTCGATGTATTTGGTGGCCAGATCGGGGTAGCGCTGGCGCACGTAGTTGATTTCGAGCCGTTCCCAATCGCCTTTGATGCGCGCGATTTCCCCGTCGGTTGCGAGGCGCAGCGCGAGCGGCGGCAGCTTGATGGCGGACGCGGGTCGGAGCGTCATTTCCTTCCGGACCGCCGTCGGGAGAAACGCCGTGAGCTGCTCGACGAGGCCGGCGTAATCGAAGCCGAGGCACTCTTGGACCAGTTTTTCGGACGGGATATCGACGGATGAGCGTTCGATGAATTTCCAGAATCCCTCGCGCCGCGGACTGCCTTTTCCCTCGAGGCCCCAACGGATGAACAGCTCGGCTTGCGAGGCCCAGACGCGCAGATTCTCCTCCTTGGTCTGATTGTTCCCCGAGTGGTCGCCCCGCAGGAACGCGGCCCACGGCAGCAGCGGGCGCGTCGTTTTCGGATCGGCTTTGAGCAGATAAGTCTCACCGGGAGAAATCCATTCCGCCGCCGGAATCGTGATCGTCTCACGCTCGAATTTCATCTGCGGGTAAAGGCTCAAGAATCCGGCGATGAACCACGTGGGGAGGGCCGGCGTGCGGTTGCGCAACATGTAGCCGACGTAGTCCGGCGTGAGAAACATGCGGTCGGCATCGATATCGCCGTTACGCACGATGGCAAAAACCGCCATCATGTCTAGGTCCCAGAGCCGCATGTTGGGGAGAAATGTAATGCGCCGCGATTCGGGGGTGTAACTGCGCATGCCTCTCAGGCCACCGCCGGGCGAAATATCGGGCGGCGGCGGAACCTCATTTTTTCCGCGCAACATCTGCGCAATGATCTCCTGCGAGGCCGCAGGGCGCAGCTCTTGATCGTAGTAAATCATCGTCTTCGTCACCGCATGACGGACGCGGAATCGTGCGGGCAGCACGAGATCAAGCAGTCGATGCAGACGGTGATACGCTTCGGTCATGCTACGCGTCGTCGCATCGTTACAACGGGAGAGGATCTCGAAATCCGGACTCTGGGCGTAATGCCACGGCGGACCTTTCGCCAACTCCTCCACCATGAATGGCGGCAACGCCACGACGCCTTCGTCGGCCGCCCGCGCCCAGCGCAGGGCGCCGACGCCGAGCGCAAGAGCCAGCAGCAGGCGGTGAGTGCAGCGGAACATGGAGGGAAGAGCTTTACCGCGCCGATACCGGCGCGGCTATCTTCTCGGGGTCGCGCCGCCCATGCGCCATCGTAGCCACGGCATCAGGACGCGAATCCTCGTTTTTTCACCCTAGGTTCGGCACGATGAACGGCGCGCGATACTGGCGCGTGAGGAGCGGAGTGGCTTCCTTGGCGAATGCGCCGATGAAAGCCTCCTTGCCGGGCGCGATCGTGAGCGGCACGCCGTAGGTGAGCGGAGTCTTCGCGAGGTTCACTTTGTTCGCGGCAAGATGCTCGGACATGCGGGCGGTGGCCTCCGCGAGCGGCGCGTAGGCTTTGATTTTTTCGCGCAGCGCCTCGGGGGACATTCCCCGGCCGAGCACGTGCGAGATATTGCCGAGGTGGCAGAGCGCGCTGGAGAGATGGCCCTCGAGGATCGGCCCGTATTGGTTGGCGATCTTCCGGCTACGAACGACGTCGATGAAGTTCTGCATGTGACGATCGCTGCCGGCGAATTCCTTCACCACTTTGCCGGCCTGGTCGTAGGCGGTGGCCTTGAAATAATCCGTGGTGACGACGGAGCCGCCCTCGCACTCGATGACGTTGCCGACGCCGACGCCACGGTAGTTGTCCATTGGGCTGCCAACGCGGCCGCCCTTCTTGCCCTTGGCGGCGGCGTTGGCTGCCTCGGCCCCGGCTTGGTCGCCGACGGTGGCGGCCACGGCGGCTTCGGCTTTCGACGGCAGCCCGCGTACTTCGAAAATCAACGGCGCGCTCGCATAGTCGTGAATCACGACCTGCGTGTTCGGAGTGTCGGCATCGTCCACGTAGCCGAGCCGACCGCCGACGCTGATGGTGCTGCGCGGGAGACCCGCCTCGCCGAGGAACCAGCGCGCAACGTCCATCTGGTGGATGCCTTGGTTGCCCACGTCGCCGTTGCCGGTCACGTAGTCCCAATGCCAGTCGTAGTGGAGTTTCGCGCGGCGCAGCTCAGTCATGGGTGCGGGGCCGGTCCACAGATCGTGGTTCACGGTCGCCGGGATTTTCTGCGGGCCCTGGGTCTTGCCAATGGTGTCGCGGCGCTTGTAGCAAAAGCCGCGCGAGGCGGTGACTTTCCCAAGATTGCCCGCGCGCACAAAGGCGACGGCCTCCTGCAAACCGGCGCCGGAGCGGATCTGCGTGCCGCACTGAATGACGCGGCTGTATTTCGTGGCGGCGGTGACGAGCTGGCGGCCTTCCCAGATATTGTGCGAAACGGGTTTCTCGACGTAGACATCTTTCCCCGCCTGCGCGGCCCAGATCGCTTGGAGCGCGTGGAGGTGATTGGGCGTCGCGATGGAAATCGCATCGAGATCGGGCATCGCGAGGAGTTCGCGAATATCGACGAAGGTGCGGACCGCAGCGCCAGCCTCGCCGAGACCGTTCTTCACGCGCGCGAGCACGGCGGTATCGACGTCGCAAAGCGCGACGAGGCGGACGCCGGCGATGCGGCGTAACGAAGAGAGGTGGGAACCGCCGCGGCCGTTGAGCCCGACGACGGCGACGCGGATGTCGGAGTTAGCTCCGGCGACTTGGGACCAGGAGCGCGCCGAAAAGGCGGTGGTGGCGCCGACGATCGCGGTGTTGCGGAGAAAGGCGCGGCGGGTGAGGTGATTAATAAAGAGGGGCATGGCCAGGAGGGGTAGTGAGGGTTGGGGAGTAGGGCGGACTGCAGTCCGCCGCATCGCTTCGGGCATGATGGGGGAATTCGAACCAGGGCGGACTGC
>SYGN01000149.1 GCA_005799525.1 Opitutaceae bacterium
ATGAAGCCGGCGGCGCCGGTGACGAAAACACGTGCCATAAGGGGGGAGACTTTCTCAAAAAATGCTGGCGTCAACTCCGGTAGGCGCGCAGGTGTGATTGGTTCCGAACTCACTACGAAATTTCCATGACAAACCAAAAACGTGTGCTGGCAGTTATCATGGGCGGTGGCCGCGGCACCCGCCTCTCCCCGCTGACGCTGGAGCGTTGCAAACCGGCTGTGCCCCTCGCCGGCAAATATCGCCTCGTGGATATTCCGATCAGCAACTGCATTAACTCCGGCATTAATCGGATATTCATTCTGTCGCAGTTCCAGACCGCGTCACTGCACCGCCACGTGCAGAACACCTACCACTTCGATCCTTTCGGCGGCGGCTTTGTGGATATTCTGTCGGCGGAGCAGACCGAAAAGAGCGCCGATTGGTATCAGGGCACCGCCGATGCGGTGCGCCGCAATCTCGTACACTTCCGCGCCTTCCCGCATGATCTCGTGCTGATTCTTTCGGGCGACCAACTCTACCGGATGGACTACCGCAAGATCGTCGAGCAGCACATCGCCACGCAAGCGGACGTGACTGTCGCGGCGGTTCCGTTTCCGGTTTCGAAGGTGGCTGGTCTTGGCCTGATGCAGATCAAGGATGATCACTCGATCACGCGTTTCGTCGAGAAGCCCAAGGATCCCGAGGTGATCCAAAGCCTGACACTCAGCGCGGCCCTGGAGTCCGAATTGGCAACCCCGTCCACGGAAAAACGCTGTCTCGCGTCGATGGGTATCTACGTTTTCAATCGGTCGGTTCTGGCAGACGGGCTGAGCGGGCCGCAGACGGATTTCGGCAAGGAGATCATCCCTGGACTCCTCGGTCAGAAAAAACTTTTTGCCCATATTTTCGAGGGCTATTGGGAGGACATCGGCACGGTGCGTGCGTTTTTTGACGCGAACCTCGCGCTGGCGCAGCCGCAGCCGCCCTTCGATTTTTTCGACGCAGTCGACCCTATCTACACGCTGGACCGCTACCTGCCCGCCGCGAAGCTCAACACGTGCGCCATCGACCACGTCGTCATCGGCGACGGTTCAATTATCACGGATTCATCTCTGCAGCACTGCGTACTCGGCGTCCGAAGTTTTATCGGTGAAGGCTCGTCGCTCAAGGATGCCGTGGTGATGGGAGCGGACTACTACGAGACACCCGCGCAGTTGAAGGAGAATACGGTGCTGGGGCGCCCGCGCATCGGCATCGGAGCGAGGTGTGTCATCAAAGGTGCGATCGTGGACAAGAACGCGCGGATTGGGGCGGGTAGCGTCCTCATCGCCGCTGGTAAGGCCGACGGCACTTATGCCAACGGGGCCGTCGTGATTCGCGACGGGGTCCTGGTGGTGCCGAAGGGTGCGACGCTGCCTCCTGGCACGACGGTTTAAGGCCGCGGTTGCTGAACAGGTCGGCGCAACACCAGCACGAGCCCGCCGGCGATCAGAAAGATCGAATAAAACGTACCGCGACTGACGCCCAGCAAAAGCGAGGCGTCGGGTTCGCGGAACGATTCGCCGAGCATGCGCACCAGCGCGTAGGCGAACAGAAACTCCCCCGTGAGTCGTCCGGGGTGAGTGCGGGTGACGTCGCTGCGCCAGAACCGCCATTGCGCCCACGCAAAGAGCACCGCGCCTTCGAGTGCGGCCTCGTAAAGTTGTGACGGGTGGCGGGGCAAAACGAGGTGAACAGGCGTCCCGACCGTCGCGCTTTGGGGAAAAATGACGGCCCACGGAACATCCGTGATTTTCCCGTAGAGTTCGCCGTTGATGAAGTTGGCGACGCGGCCAAAAAAAAGTCCCAGCGCTGCGGTGGTCGCAATCAGATCACTCACGGGAAAAAACGAGACGTGGTGCCGGCGCGCAAACAGGATGAGCGCGAACAAGACTCCGACGAAGCCACCGTGGCTCGCCATACCGCCCTCCCACAGCCGCAGCAACGCGAGGGGATCGCGGAAAATCGCCTCGGACCGATAGAGCAGAAAATAACCGAGCCGCCCTCCGAGCATCACACCAAACACGATGTAGGTGATGAGATCCCCGATGGTGTTGCCGCCAAAGGGGGACCGTCCTGCGCGATGGTAACGATGGAGCAACCAGACGGCTCCCACAAAGCCGAGCACGTAGGCCAGCCCATAGTAGCGAATGCCGAAGTTATCCGAAAATCGGATCAGAAACGGGCTAAGATCGTGAACCCAGTAGGCGAGCGGCATGACGGCAGTTTATGGAGCGACCCTCCGTGGCGAATATATTCGGCGCGGCGCTGTGGCGGACGAAAAGGAACTTGCCGCGCTCGGGCGCGGCGCGCGTAGTTCGCTGAATGAGCAAACTCCACCGCACGCCACTGCGTGATTTTCATGCCGCCCACGGCGCGCGCTTGGTCGATTTCGCGGGTTGGGAAATGCCCGTCCAATACCGGAGCATTCTCGAGGAACACAAGGCGGTGCGTCGCGCGGCCGGCCTCTTCGATGTCAGCCACATGGGCGAGGTCGACGTGCGCGGGCCGGAGGCGGGGAAATTCCTGAATTATCTCGTGACGAACGATGTCGCGAAACTCTACCCGGGCCGCGTGCTCTATTCTCCGATGTGCTATCCGAGCGGCGGCGTCGTGGACGATCTGCTCGTCACCATGCGCGGGCCCGACGATTACTTTCTCTGCATCAACGCCGGCAACGTCGCGAAGGATCTCGCGTGGATTCGTGAGCAATCGTCGCCGTTCGCCGTCACGATCACGGATCGCAGCGACGATTACGCGCTGCTTGCGGTGCAAGGTCCGCGCGCAGCGGAGATCGTCCAATCGCTCACGGGTGCGAAGCTCGGGCTTGTGCAGTATTACCATGTCACGGAGGGCACGGTCGCCGGCATCCACTGCTTGATCAGCCGGACCGGTTATACGGGCGAAGACGGTTTCGAACTTTATCATGCGGCCGGTGATGCCGTCGCGCTCGCCGAGACGGTGTTGGCGGCCGGCGCTCCGCGAGGGCTCGAGCTGGCCGGCCTGGGTGCACGCGATAGCCTTCGCCTTGAGGCGGGCTATCCGCTTTACGGCCACGAAATCACCCAGGACATTTCACCGCTCACCGCGGGTCTGGGTTGGACGGTAAAGTTGGACAAAGGCGCGGATTTTATTGGCCGCGATGCGCTGGTTGCCGAAAAGAAAAACGGCGCAGTCAAGAAAGTCGTTTTCTTCAAGACGGGCGACCGGCGGATCGTGCGGGCGGAAACGCCCGTGCTCGGAGCGAAGGGAGCCATCTTCGGTCGGGTGCTCTCGGGCACGCTGTCACCCCTCCTGAACGAGTCCATCGGTTCCGCCTTGGTTACAGTGGCCGCGGCGAGCGAAGCGCTCGTCGTGGACATTCGCGGAACAAAACTAAATTTGCATCTGGTCAAACCACCCTTCGTCGAATTGAAAAAGGCCCCCCAATGAGCAACGTCCCCATGAATCTCCGTTACGCGAAATCCCATGAATGGCTGAAGATCGAGGCCGACGGCACTGCCACCGTGGGGATCAGCGACTATGCGCAAAGTTCGCTCGGCGATATCACCTTTGTACAACTGCCGAAAGTCGGAACGGTGCTGAAAGCCGGTGAGGTGTTTGGTGTCGTGGAGTCTGTGAAGGCCGCGAGCGATCTCTATGCCCCGGTTGCAGGTACGGTCATGGCGATCAACGCCGCGCTCGACGGAGCGCCCGAAACGCTCAACACGGCGCCCTACGAGGGTGGGTGGATGCTGAAGCTCACGTTGAGCAACCCCAGTGAGACGACGACATTGTTGGCCGCCGCCGCGTACGAGCAGTTGCTCGGCTAGGTGGTTCAGATTTTCGCTCGGATTGGCTGCCTGGTTTTTGGAGGGAGAGCCTTCAGCCTTTTCGTATTCGAGCACGCCGACCTGCCCGTGATCGCTCATGAGTGTGAGAGGTGAAAGGCAGGTGACTCGGATGAAATGCACGAATCGTGATTCGCATTTGACGACGAAGGGTCGCGTCCTACGCTAGGAGCTGACACTCTGCAGTGTTCGAGGTGCTTTCAATAACTGCTCTTTGCCTTAGAATTATTACGGGAGCCGAAACCGTCGCGGAAGATGCTAGGCCGTCCATCGGAAAGCAGACGCTGCGGAGGAGGCGCCCACCTTAACCTAAAAAGGTCCTGAGCCTTTGGGCATACGGCACAGGTGGGGTGTCACTCTTTTCCTTCAGCCTATTTACCCATGAGTCCAACGACCTACCACATCCTCCACGTCAGCTCTCTGCTCGTGCTCTTCGGCTACACGTTTTATGCGTTCGCCGCCCCGGCGGAAACCCGCAAACGCGTGTTAATCATCACGGGGATCGCGAGTTTGCTGGTGCTGATCGGTGGTTTCGGGCTCATCACGAAACTGCGCGTGGGATTCCCCGGTTGGATCATCGTGAAACTGGTGTGCTGGCTCGGGCTTTCGGCGGTTGTCGGGATGGCTTACAAGCGTCGGGCCCAGGCGAACACCCTGATGCTCGTCACGTTGGCGCTCGCGATCACTGCGGTCCTGATGGTCTACCTGAAACCGTTCTGAGGGGCGCACGCCGGGTATGATTGGTTCGCTATGCGGCGTGTGGGTGGACGAGACCGGGCGGGTGTTTACGACGGTGGTCGCGGCCGAAGGTGGTCGTGAGGAGCGCAGCGAGGCGTTTCGTCCCTTCGGGTGGCTCAACGATACACCGCCGGACGCAAACCTTCACGGACTCACGTTGGAGAAATTGCAAGGACCGGGGCCGTTTGACCGGCTCGTGCACGCAGAGAGTCTCGGAGTGTTTGACACCTTTACCAAGGCGGCGAAGCAGACGGCGATCGGATTGGACGTGATCCGACCGCTCGAAAGCCAGTTTTTGCTGCAACACCGGCAACGCCTTTATCGCGACCTTAGCTTCGCGCAGCTGCGCCGGTGCCAGCTCGATATTGAAACGGCGTCGTCGGACGGTGGCTTTCCCGATGCGGCGCGGCCGGGTGACCGCGTGCTGGCAGTCGGGTTGCGTTGCGGAGGTAAGAATCGGTTGCTCGTGCTCGCTGACATGACGGACGCGGCGGAAAAAAAGCTGCTGGTTGAATTCACCGCCGCGCTCCGCGAGATCGATCCGGACGTGATCGAGGGTCACAATATATTCAAATTCGACCTCGATTACCTCCGCCAGCGCTGTCGGCTCCATCGCGTTCCGTGTGCGTGGGGGCGCTACGGGCAAAAGGCGTCGTTTCGCAATTCGCGGCTGAAAGTGGCGGAGCGCTGGATTGATTTTCCGCGTTGCGACTTGCCGGGACGCGCGGTCGTCGACACGTATTTGCTCGTTCAGCTCTACGACATCACGACGCGCGAATTGACCTCGTATGGGTTGAAGGACGTGGCGGTTTATCTCGGCGTGACCGACGAGGAAAGCGCCGAGCGGACGTACATTGCGGGCAACCACATCCAGGAAGTGTTTGCGACGGATCGGGCGAAATTTTGTGCCTACCTGGGGGATGACCTGCGCGAAACGGAGGGGTTGGCGGATCAATTGTTGCCGACGTATTTCGAGCAAGTGCGGACGTTTCCCACGATGTTACAGGAGGCGACGCTGCGCGGTGCGACGTCGAAGATCGATCTGCTGTTCCTCGAAGAATATTACCACGCGCGTCAGGCGTGCCCCGTGCCGCCAGAGGTGCAGCCGTTCGAGGGCGGCTACACGCGCAGTTTTCGAGAAGGGGTATTTAAGCATGTGCTGCACTTTGACGTTGCCTCGCTCTATCCGAGTCTCCTCCTCCATATCGCTCGCAACCCGCAGAACGATACGCTCGGGGTCTTCGTGCCCCTCTTGCGTCGGCTGCGCGAGTATCGCCTGAAATATAAGCAGCTCGCGAGACATGGCGCGACCGAGGAGGAGCGCGCGGAGGCGCAGGCGCGGCAAGCGAACTTCAAAATTCTGATCAATTCGTTCTACGGCTATCTTGGTTTTTCAGGCGCACGCTTTGGCGATGGCGAACTCGCGGCGGAAGTTACGCGGCTCGGACGCGAGCTCTTGCAACAGCTGATCGACGAGTTCGCGAAGCACGGTTGCACGATCCTGGAGGTGGACACCGATGGGATTTACCTTTCGTCCGAGGAATATTTTGCCACGCCGGAAGTATTGCTCGGGCTCGTCGTACCGATTTTGCCAGTGGGCATCGAACTCGAACAAGACGGACGGTACGCGGCGATGTGGTGCTACAAGGCGAAGAACTACGCCCTCAACGATGGGGAAAAAGTGATTGTGCGCGGCAGCGCGCTGCGTTCACGAGGGATCGAGCCGTATCTCAAAAAGCTGAGCGAGCGGCTTATTTATTTTTTGGTCGGCGCAGCTTCCGTGTCGCCGGTGCCGATGGTGGCAGACTATCGCCGTCGGCTCGCGGGGCGTGAAGTGGCCGTGGAGGAATTGGCGAAGAGCGAGACGCTCAACCAGAATCCCGATGCTTACGAGCAGCTCATCGCCGGAGGGGGTAAACCACGGCGGGCCTCGGCGGAAGTCGCGTTGCAGTTGTCGCCGCGCCCGCGCTTGGGCGAGCGCGTGAGCTACTACATTACGGCGAAGGCGAAAGGGAAAACCAGTGACTGGCAACGAGCCCGGGCGTTGTCGCTCTACGATCCCGCCGCTGCGCCCTACGACCCGACTTACTACGCCGACAAACTTGACGATTGGCTCGAGCGGTATGGGCGTTTCATCGGGGTAAAGCCGCTGGGTGATGGGCAGGGCGAGTTGCTGTAGCGAGTGAATAAAAAGGCCGCGCGGGTCGGCGCGGCCTTGAGAAAGAAACGGGAGCGCGGGTGGGAAGTCGCGCCCTGGGGGATTAGGTCCAGCGGAGGTCGGTGCGGGAGAGCGGGAACTGGCGGACGCGTTTGCCGGTGGCGGCGAAGATCGCGTTGCAGATCGCGGGGGCGACCGGAGGCAGCGCGGGCTCACCGAGACCGGTGGTGGGGAAGGCGGTTTTCAGGAAGTGCGTCTCGATCTTCGCGGGTGCATCCGTGATGCGAATCATCGGATAGTCGTTGAAGTTCGATTGCACTATACGGCCGCGCTCGATGTTGAGTTCCTGATACATCAGCACGCCGAGCGCGTCGATGACCGAACCTTCCACCTGATTCTCCGCGCCACTGAGATTCACGACCTGGGCGCCGATATCCACGCCGGTGACGAAGCGGTCCACTTTGAGTTGGCCGTCCTTTGACACGGTGACCTCGGCCACTTGGGCGAAGAAGCCGCGGTGACTGAAATGGAACGCGATGCCGGCGCCGGAACCCTTGGCGAATTTCTTTTTGCCCCAGCCGGCTTTCTCGGCGGCGAACTTGAGGACATTGCGCATGCGGGCGACGTTGTAGCCGGCGGCGGCTTGTTTGCCCTTGGTGGCTGCGCCGGCATTGCCGGCGGGCATGTCGTCTTTGTCGCCGAGGAGCTCGAGGCGGAGTTCGAGCGGATCGCGACCGCCGGCGTGGGCGAGTTCATCGATGAAGCTGTGCATGACCCACGCGAAGACGCAGCTGCCGGGCGCGCGCCACGGCCCCATGGGCCAACCGGTGTCGAACATGGTTTGATCCGCTTGGTAGTTGGCGATCCAGCGACCAGGGAATTCATCTCCGCTCAAGGAGCCGCCGCTGCCCGCACTGCCGCCTTCGCCGAATGTGAAGCAGTGATTCTTCCAAGCGACGACTTTACCCTTGGCGTCGACGCCGCCCTTGAGAAAGTGGATACCGCCGGGGCGATATTGATCGTGGCGCATGTCGTCTTCGCGCGACCACGTGAGCTTCACGGGTGCGTTGACTTTTTGGGCGATGGCGGCGGCCTCGATGAGGTAGTCAGCACCGATGCGACGGCCGAAGCCGCCGCCAGCGCGGTTGAGATGGAGTTTGATTTTTTCGGGAGCGATGCCGAGGACACGGTTGACCATCCCCGTGCCGATCGAGGGGATTTGGGTGGGCGACCAGATCTCCATAATCCCGTCGTGCCAATGCGCCGTGGTGTTTTGCGGCTCGAGGTTGGCGTGCGAGATGAACGGGTAGCTGTACTGGGCTTCGACGGTTTTCGCAGCGCTCGCGAGAGCCGCATCGGGATCGCCGTCTTTGCGGAGGGTTCTTCCGCCGGGCTGGGTGGATTTTTCTTTGGCCTGCGTGAGAAACGACTCCCAGCTCTCGTTCACGACCTTACCCTCGTCCCAAACGATTTTGAGCTGCTTGCGGGCGCTGAAGGCGGACCAGGTGGAGTCGGCAATAATCGCGACCCCCGGCACGAGCTCCTTCACCTTGCCGTTGCCTTCGAGGATGAACGCATCTTTGACGCCGGGGAGGGCCTTGATCTCGTTGAGGTTGGCGCTGACGACTTTGCCACCGAACGCGGGGCATTTTTCGTAAATCGCGTAAAGCATGCCGGGCAGTTTCACATCGATACCGAAGAGCGATTTGCCCGTGACGATCTTGGGTGTGTCGAACTGGGTGATACGCGTGCCGAGGAGTGTGAAGTCTTTCGGCTGTTTGAGCGTGACGGCTTCCTTGGCGGGCACGGGAAGGGTGGCGGCCTTGGCGACGAGTTGTCCGTATTTGAGGGACTTCCCAGAGGTGTGAACGACCGTGGCCTTTTCGGCGCGGCACTCGGTGGCAGGAACACCCCACGTTTGGGCGGCGGCCTCGACCAGCATGGTGCGGACAGTGGCGCCGAGGACGTGGAAATTATCGTAGTTGCTCGGGGTGGATTGGCTACCACCGGCGCTTTGGCCGCCGTATTTCTTTTCGTCGAAATCGCCCTGTTCGATCGCGATGTCTTTCCAAGGCACCTCGAGTTGCTCGGCAATGATCATCGGCAACGAGGTCTTTACGCCTTGGCCCATTTCGGGCTGCTTGGAGACGATGGTGACGGCGCCGGTGCGCGCGATGCGCACGAAGGCGTTGGGTGTGAAGTCGCCGGTCGCGGCGGCATCGGCGGCGGCGGCTTCGCCACCGGAGCGGATATAAAAGGCGAGAGCGAAACCACCGCCAGCGAGACCGGTGAGTTTCAGGAAATCACGACGGCCGACGGGTAGGGCGAGCGAAGGCGTGATCATTGGGCACCTCCTTTGCCGACGGTCGTAAGGCCGGCGGCGAGTTTGATCCCGGCGCGAATGCGCATGTAGGTGGCGCAGCGGCATAGATTGCCGGCCATCGCGCCGTCGATGTCTTCGTCGTTGGGCTTCGGATTATCTTTCAAGAGAGCCGCGGCGGTCATGATTTGGCCGGCTTGGCAGTAGCCACATTGGGCGACGTCGAGGTCGGACCAGGCTTGTTGGACGGGGTGAAGTTTGCCGGATGGGGCGGCGAGGCCCTCGATGGTGGTCACCTTCATTTTTCCGACGGTGGAGACGGGCGTCATGCACGAGCGGGTCGGGACGCCGTTGAGGTGGATGGTGCAGGCGCCGCATATGCCGACGCCGCATCCGTATTTGGTGCCGACGAGATCGAGGGAGTCACGCAACACCCAGAGGAGCGGAGTGTCTGAAGCCACATCCACGCTGCGGGACTGGCCGTTAACGTTGAGGGTGTATTTCATGGGATTAGAGGGGAAATGTTTTTTGGATACCTATTATGGATACCCTATCGGAATAAAGTGAAGGCAGCAGGAGAAATGACGCACCGGGACGCTCACACGGACAAAAATCCCGGCCGGGAAAAGGTCTCTGAGGTAGGGGAAATGTGAAACGCCACGAGACAGGATTTCAGCCGTCACCGCCTCAATGGCAAGCGGACATTCCATTCGCCGAAACCGCTGTGCTTGCGATCGCTTGGCGGCGGTACCAAAAACCCAAGCGGAGACTGAGAAGGACCGGTAACACGGCGGGACGATTTCGGAGGATTTTCAGAGCCTCGGCGATCTCACGAGCGAGGCATGTCCAATTTTCGAGGTACACCTCATCGGGGTCTTGCCTGCTTCCAGACGTGAATCTACCGAGCGTCGGCAGTCGTGTTTCTAGATTCCTAGAAGCCAAAAATCCCCCGTAACCTTCCGGTTGCGGGGGATTAAATTGGGTGCAGGGGTCA
>SYGN01000150.1 GCA_005799525.1 Opitutaceae bacterium
AGGAAGCCGCCCTTGGCGTTGATCTCGTCGAAGGTGAAGAGCAGCACATCGCGCAGCGAGGTTTCGCTGATGGCCATGGTGCCACTGAGGGAGTGGAGGATGCCGACTTTGACAGTTTCGGCTGCGTGAGCAGTGGCGAATGACGCGCCGAGCGCGAGTGCGCCGGCGCCGAGCAGTTTGATGAATTTCGTGATCATGTTAGGACAGGAGTGAGCTGGGCAGGATGCGGAGGCAAAGCAGTAGCTTGGCCGCCGCGAAAGCGGTGAAATCGGATCGGGTGAAGGGGCGGGAAACGATGGTCGCGGCAACGCGCGACCATCGTGGAGAATCAACGTAGCAGCGGCGTTGGGCCGCGGGGGATTCCTTAGAACTTAAAGATCGACTGGACGGCGAAGAACGTCGCGTTTTTGGCGGCGGACTTTGAGTAGTCGTAGTAGGACAACTCGGCGCGAACCGAGAAATTGTCATTGATCTTGTAGGTCGGGGCGGCGGTGAGCTTCGTGAAGCCGGGACCGTCGTTGCTGAGCTTCTCGCCGCTGATGCGGAAAGCAGAAGACCAGTTCTTGTCGATGGCGTAGTTGAGGAAGAGGAGCCAGTTGTAGCCTTTGTCTTCCTTGCCACCGTCTTTCGAAACCCACTCGGCAGCGACGGTCGCTTCTTTGGTGAGATTGTAGCTGGCCCAGAAATTGATGGTAAGGATTTCGTCATTCTTGTGGATGACGTTGCCCTTGGTGTCGTAGGCAAAGCCGGCCCAGAGGGTGACATCGGGAATGGCCTTGTAGGTGAAGTAGCCTTCGAAGCCGGCATTGCGCTTTAGCTCGCCGTCGCCCTTGAGGTAATTTGGTCCCGAGTAGACGGAATCGACGAGCGCAAGGCCCCAGCCGGTGTCTTTATCTCCTCCGTCGAGCCGCACGCCGGAGTGGTAGCCGGGGATTGGTCCAAGGAAATCACCGTTGGCGTAAGAGACCTGGGACATATTTGGAATATCGAACGCCTCGTAGCCGAGGTAGCTCAGGAACTTGCCGGCGGTCACGCTCATGCCGCTGCCGACATCGACGGTGGCGTAGGCATCAAGCAGGGTGACGTCGCTTGGAGCGCCGGGCTGATAAAAGAGGCTCACCACGCCGGTGACGGGCTTGAAAGAACCCGTGAAGAGGGTTTTTGCGGCGTCGAGGTCGAATTTGTCGACGGCGGTTCCCGGGTCGGATTTGGTGTTGCGATACGATCCCGCGGCGTAGCCACCGACGGAGAGCGAATCGTTGACTTTGACATCGGCGAAGGCCGTCAGGGAAGAGGCGAGCGTCAGGGCCGCCGCGAGTGTGATGCGTGATTTCATTGGCTGGTGTAGGAGGTTAGTTGCTTTGGGAACTTAGGAATCAGTTCCGTCTGGGTCCCTGATAGCAGCATTCTTGCCAATCATGCGTTTGATTTATTTTTATGAAAAGTAGGTGATGTCGGGTTCATGCGACGCATGTCGGCGGTGGATTCGCGGCGCCGGCCAACGGTGGATGGGCGTGAAATTTTGTATCCCACGAATTGCGCTGGAACAAACCCTGCGCGGTTTGCTCTATTGGCGGCGATTGTCCTCACGGATGGTCACTCAACCAGAACACCGACATAACTACCAATGACCAAGCAACTCCTCCTCTCCCTCCTCAGCTTTGCTGCGGTGGGCACTGATACGATCCGGGCGCAGGCGGCACCCGCGGCTGCGGCCCCCGCTTACGCGGTGACCAGCACGTTCTCGGCTGTATCTCAATATATGTTCCGCGGCCAACGGCTCGGCGGTCCTTCCTGGCAGCCATCCGTCGAAGTCGCCGCTGGTGATTTTACGGCCGGTCTCTGGTCCAACTTCCCGTTCAAGGACAAGGTGAAGGATTCCTCCGCTCCCGAGTTCGACTTTTATGGATATTACACCTTTGCGGTGAGCAAGGAGATGACGATCGTGCCCGGTTTCACGTTCTATGTGTACCCGAAGGCTCCCACGAATGCCGGTTATTATCGTTCGACTTCTGAACCCAGCCTCGCCGTTAACTACACGGTGGCCGGCGTCAAGCTGACCCCGAAGTATTATTATGACGTCGTGCTGAGCGGCCCGACCTATGAGCTCACCGCCGCCTATGCCCTCCCGTTGAAGGATCTGGGCACCGAGCTCGACTTCACCGGCCAGATCGGCACCTACCGGGTGACGGAAGCGGCCAACAACACGACCCCGGGCGTCAAGGCGTGGGGCGACTATTGGCAGCTGGGCGTCGCGGCGCCGTTTCAGCTCACGAAAGAGTCCAAGCTCACGATCGGCTTCGCCTACACCGAGGGTCGCGATGCGTTCATCAAGCAGGGGAGCTCCCCGAAGGGTGCCAACTCGCTCGCGGCCGGCCGCGGCGTCGTGACCATCAGCTACAGCCACGCGTTCTAAGCAGGTTGCAGTGCGCGGTGCGCTGCTAGCACAACCGCCCGCACGGAAACGTGCGGGCGGTTTTCGTTTGGCGCGGTTTGTGATTTGACCCGGTCGTCGGGGCGGATGCAGATCAGTCTCTCACTATCATGAAAGTAGGCATTGTCGGCGCGGCCGGTTATTCCGGCGAAATTTTGGTCAAACTGCTTCTGGGGCACCCCCGGGTGACGCTTGCGGCGGTGACGTCACGCACGCACGCGGGAAAGTCCCTCGCGTCCGTGATGCCCGCGGTGCGGGGAATCGATCGTGGGCTGACGTTTATCGATTCGGATCCCGTCGCGCTGGCGGCCGGCGATATTGCGTTGTTTTTCCTCGCGCTCCCGCACGGCACCGCGGCGATTTATGCGCAGGCACTTGTCGCCGCCGGCAAGCGGGTGATTGACCTGAGCGCCGACTTCCGCATCGCCGACCTCGCGACCTACCAAAAATATTACGGCGAGCACCATGCGCCTGGGCTGTTGCCCTCCGCGCGAGTTGTGTTGCCCGAGCTTACCGCGCCCGCGTGGAAAACGGAAGCCAAGCTGATCGCGGCGCCGGGTTGTTATCCGACGAGCATTTTGGTGCCGCTCGTGCCGTTGCTCAAAGCGGCGGTCGTCACGCGTGAGCATATTGTGGTGAACGCTTTCAGTGGCGTCAGTGGGGCCGGCAAAAAAGCCGAAGAAGCCTTTCTCTTTTGCGAGCGGGCCGAGAGCGCTAAAGCATACGGGCTGGTGAAACACCGCCACCTCGCGGAGGTGGAAGAACAGCTCGCGTTGCACACGGGCGCGCCGACGATTATCCAGTTCAACCCCCATCTCGCGCCCATGCGCCGCGGCATCGCGACGACGATTACTGTGCCGGCGACGCACGGCGGAACGGTTGAGCACGTTTACGCTGCGTGGCGGCAGGCCTACGCCCATGCGCCCTTCGTCCAGATTTTGCCCTCTGGCGAAACCCCGGACACGGCGCACGTCGTCGGCACGAACCGCATCGATATTTCCGCAGTCCACGACCCCCGCACCGGCAATTTCGTGATCACCTCCGCCGAGGATAATCTCACGAAAGGCGCCAGCGGCCAAGCCGTGCAGATCATGAATTTATGGTTAGGCTTCGAAGAGACGGCGGGGCTCGTTTGAGTGGCGCGGGCGGCTCGCCCGTGAGTCCGAGGAAATCTGGGCGGGACGCCCCTGCCACGCTCCCGGCTTAGCTCCGGTAATCCGCGTTCTCGCTCACGTATTCGTGGGTGAGATCGCCGCCCAGCACGGTCGCGGACGCCGCGCCGTTACCCACTTCGATTTCCAGTTCCACGCATCGTTCGTGCGGCGGGAAGTCGACCGGAGCGGAGAAGACCCCGTCCTTCGGTGCCGCGCTTGCGTAGAGCTCGGCGCCGCAGAGGTGAGCAATGAGTGCCGCCTCTTTGCTGGGATCGAGCTGAAAAACTCCGTTGGCGAAAATGTCCACTCCGCCCATGGCCGCGCGCAGTTTCGAGAGATCCGTCTGTGGGGCGAACGCACCGATGTGCTTGCCGATGGCTTGCACGAGGCGGCCGACGTTTGGGTCGTTGCCGGCGACGGCACACTTGAAGAGAGGGGCGTTGACGATGGCCTTACCGAGTGCCCGCGCGAGGACGGGGCTTGCAGCGTGGGTGACGCGCACGCGGATCACGTGACGGACGCCTTCGCCATTCCGAACAACATCTTCGGCGAGATCCCGACACACTGTGTGCAAGCCGCGTTCGAATGCTCCAAAATCCTCGCACGGCACGCGGCCCGAAGAGATCAACGCCACCGTGTCGGACGTGCTCGTGTCGCTGTCGATGCTGATAGCATTGAAACTGGCGTCGATGGCTTTGGCCAACATGGCGCGCAATTCACCGCGGGGCACCGCGAGGTCGGTGAGCACATAGACGAGCATGGTCGCGAGGTTGGGTTCGATCATGCCCGCGCCCTTGGCGATGCCGACGATGCTACCGCCGCCGACGTCGGCGCGCCGGATTTTCGGATAAAGATCCGTCGTCACGATGCCCTCGGCGGCGGGCAAGATTGTGCCGCCGGTGAGCGCGGACACCGCCTGTGGCAGCGCCGCGAGGATGGCGTCGGTCGGCAACGACCAACCGATCACTCCGGTCGAACTCGGCAACACGGCCGTGGGCGCGAGCCCGAGCAATCGCGCGGCCTCCACGCAGACGCGTTCCGCAGTCTCGACGCCGCCCGGCGCACAGACGTTGGAGATCTTATTATTAATGATGATGGCACCGAGTGCGGGCGCATTGAGGCGCTTGCGGCCGACGATGATCGGGGCACCGGGAAACGCGTTTTTGGTGAACGCCGCCGCGAAATCCGGAGTCGGCCGATCCAGGGCGATCAGCGTGAGCGTCATCTTCGCGGGCTTCGGCGCCTCGCGCGGCACGAAATCGAACCGTGTCGTGCCGACACGGAAACCCGCTGGCAGCGCCGCCTGTGAGGCGAGCCACGCGCGGTGCGTGTCGCGATTGGGAAACGTGAGATTGGTGCTAGGCACCACGAAGAAGTGTTGGGCTCCTGTGCGTCGTGCGAGAAATTTTTTGTGGAAATGCGCACCGCACGTGCCTTAGTCGAATTTTCAAAAACAAACCAGTGAACGCTCCTCTCCGATTTCTCCACCTTGCTGCGGCTGTTGGCCGCGCGCTTTGAACCATAATGAACGTCGCTGAAGTAACCGCCAAGACCAAGGTGCTGCTCGAGGCACTCCCTTACATTCAAGATTTTCGTGGCTCCACGTTTGTCATCAAATACGGCGGGAGTTTTATGGATGATCCCGATCCCGTGGCCCGCACCCGCGTCGCCTACGACATCGCTTTTCTCGCGGCGTGCGGCATCAACGTCGTGGTCGTGCACGGCGGCGGCAAGGCGATCACCAAGGCCATGGAGTCCTCGGGCCTGAAAGCGAATTTCGTCAACGGCCACCGGGTAACCGACGCCGCGACGGTCGCCGTCGTGAAGAAAACCCTGGATGAAGTCGTCAACAAGGACGTCTGCGATGCGGTCGCCACCGCGAAAGGAAAACCCAAGGGCCTCCCCGGTGACACGGTGCTCGTGTGCGAAAAACTTATCGTCGACGACGAAGGCAACGCGGTGGACCTCGGTTACGTCGGGGATGTGACCGAAGTGAAGGTGAAGCTGATCAAGAAAGAAATTGGCGACGGATTCATTCCGATTATCTCGCCGGTCGCGGAAGGCCATGACGGCAAGCCTTACAATGTAAATGCAGACCTCGTCGCCGGTCGCGTGGCCAGCGCGCTCCGGGCGCGTCGCTTGGTCTACATGAGCGACGTGCCGGGATTGCTCGCGAATCCGTCGGATGCCGCATCGCTGATTTCAACGCTGAAGATTTCCCAGGTCGACGAGCTCAAGAAACGCGGAGTGATCGACAAAGGGATGCGGCCGAAAGTGCAGAGTGCGATCCGCGCGCTGGAGGAAGGCGTGCAACGCGTGCACTTCATCGACGGACGACTGCCGCACTCGCTGTTGCTGCAGATTTTCACCGACCAAGGTATCGGCACGGAAATTGTGCACGGCTGAGTGCAGGGAAAGGGAAAGGAAAAGTGAGAGTGAAAGTGAAAGGGGAAGGGGAAGTGAACGGAAGGACGCGAAAAGGCTTCTTCATCCTTTCACTTTCATTTTCACTTTCACGCCTATGACCGCTCCCGCCATTGTCCGCACCAGCACCGCCGAAGTCTACGACGCGCATGTCATGAAGAATTACGCGCGCGCGCCGCTGACGCTCGTGCGCGGCAGTGGTACCACGGTGTGGGACGATGCGGGTATCAGTTATCTGGATTTTACCTCGGGGATCGCGGTCAGCGCATTGGGTCACTGTCACCCGTACTGGGTCGCCAGTGTACAGCGCCAGGCGGGCGAGCTGATTCACGTCAGTAATCTTTTTCGCAATCCCCACCAAGGGGAGCTTGCGCGCCGCCTCGTCGGCTACGCCGGGCCGGGCCGGGTGTTTTTCTGCAACAGCGGCGGTGAGGCCGACGAAGCGCTATTCAAGCTCGCCCGTCTGCACGGCATGAGGAAGGCCGGCGGCGAGGAAGGGAAATGCTTCAAGGTCATCGCTGCAAAAAAAGCGTTTCACGGCCGGATGTTCGGCGGCATGAGCGCGACCCCGCAGGACAAAGTCCAGCGAGGTTTCCGCCCGCTGGTGCCGGGCTTTTCCTTCGGTGAACTCAATGACGTGGCGAGTTTCGCCGCGCTCATCGACGATGCGACCGCTGCGATCATCGTTGAGTCGATCCAGGGGGACGGCGGGATCAATCCGTGCACGCCGGAATTCCTGCGCGGCCTGCGCCGGCTCTGTGATGAAAACAATCTGCTCCTGCTGCTCGACGAAGTGCAATGCGGCATCGGGCGCACGGGCACCTTCTTCGCGTTCGAGCCGGCTGGGGTGCAACCCGATGCGATCGCGATGGCCAAGGGCCTGGGCGGCGGCGTGCCCATCGGCGCGATCTGGGTGGGCGAGCGTTCAGCCGACCTCTTTACGCCCGGGACGCACGGAACCACGTTTGGCGGCACTCCGCTCGCGTGTGCTGCCGCTCTGGCTGTGCTGGACGTAATCGAGCGGGAGCGCCTGTTGGAAAACGTCACGCGGCTTGGGGCGCCGTGGCTCGTCGAATTGAGGAAACTTGCTGCCGGGTTCCCGGCCCACGTGCGCGACGTGCGCGGTCGCGGCTTTCAAATTGGCCTCGAGATGACGGGTGAAACCGGGCCGTGGATTGAGGCGTTGGCCGAGGGCGGCTTGTTAGCGGCACCCGCCGGGGGTAATGTCGTCCGCCTGCTCCCGCCGCTCAACGTCACATCCGCCGATTTGGCGAAATCCGTCGAAATTTTCCGTGCGGTGCTCACGG
This sequence comes from Opitutaceae bacterium, assembly GCA_005799525.1. Taxonomy (GTDB): domain Bacteria; phylum Verrucomicrobiota; class Verrucomicrobiia; order Opitutales; family Opitutaceae; genus GAS368. Next base: position 7,320 of record SYGN01000150.1, read on the forward strand.
CTAAAGCATGAGCCGATCCCCGATTTTTCCCTCGTTGGCGGCACGCCGCAGGCTTACACTCCTTTGTTTTCAATGAAGCTTCAATGAAGCACTTCCTTAAAGAGACCGACTTTGCGCGGTCCGAATTGCCCCAACTATTTGCCTTGGCGCGCGAGTTGAAACGGAAGCGCGGCACCCGCAGCGCACCGCAACCGCTCGCGGGCCAAACGTGGGCCATGATTTTTTCCAAGTCGTCGACGCGCACGCGCGTTTCGTTTGAGGTCGGCATTCATGAGCTCGGCGGCAATCCGCTTTTTCTGAATAAAAACGACATTCAGCTCGGCCGCGGTGAGACGGTTGAGGATACGGCGCGGGTGCTGTCGCGGTTTGTCCATGGGCTGATCGTGCGCACCTTTGATCATGGTGAAGTGGAGCGGCTGGCGGCAGCCGGGAGTGTGCCGGTGATCAATGCGCTCACCGATTTTCTGCACCCGTGTCAGATTTTCGCCGACGCGTTTACGATGACGGAGCGTTGGGCCAAGGGCCGGACGGGCGCGAAACTCGTCGAATCGTTGCGCGGCCGGAAAATCGCCTTTCTCGGTGACACGGCCTGCAATATGGCTAATTCGTGGATTCTCGGGGCAAATCTGTTCGGCATGAAAATCTCTCTCGCCGGACCCAAGGAGTTTGCGCCGTCGGCGGGGTTCCAAGCGCAGCTCGTGAAAGAGAAATTTCCCGGAGGTGCCGACTATCAATTCACGACCGATCCGTGGGAGGCGGTGCGCGGCGCCGATGTCGTCTACACTGATGTGTGGGTCAGCATGGGCAAAGAGGAGGAGACCAAAGAACGCATCCGCGTGATGTCGCCCTACGTGGTGACCGGGAAACTTTTCGCGGCGGCCAAGAAAAACGCCCTCTTTATGCATTGCCTGCCGGCGCATGCGGGCGAGGAAGTGATGCAGGACGTTTTGGACAATCCGCGCTCGATCATCTTCGACCAAGCCGAGAATCGCCTTCATATGCAGAAGGCAATTTTGGCGACGCTCGCGGCGGCGGTCCGGTGACGCGGCGCGGGCGCGCGGGCTACGGCACCTCGTAAATCTCGAGGAGGGCGACGCCGGTGGCGCCGTTTTTGCCTTCGATCTTCACGGTGTAGGCGCCCGGCGGGAGGGTGATGAGAATCGCGGCGTCTTCGGTGCCGGGCACGAGCGCGAAGGCACCCACGCTGGCCGTCGCGGCGACGAGCGCGGCCGTTTCGGTGCCGGCCGACCACGTGTCGTTCGTGGCGACGATCGCTTGGCTGGAATTGACGATGCTGAGCAGGGGATCGGCCAAGGCCGCGGCGACGCCGAAGACTTTCAACGTCGGCCCGATGCCGCGGATGAGCACGCGTTTGTAGGCGGGGCCTTGAACGACGAAGCCGCCGATCAGCGCGCCGTCGCCGGGTTGCACTTGCACGCGGACCGAGAGGTTCGAGGTGCGTCCGTTCGAGCCGGTCTCATAGAGCTCGGCGAGGGCGACGCCGGTTTTTCCGGTCGGGCTGGAGACGCGCACGGTGTAGGCACCGGCACCGACTTGCGGGAGAAGGGCGGAATCGACGCTGGTGGTGCCGAGGGCAAACGCGCCCAATGATAGAGAGATCGCGGGCAAGGTGGCGACGTCGGCGCCGGTGCGCCAACCGGTGTTCTTATAAATTTCGGTGTTGTCGGCGCGACGGATACTGAGCTCGGGATCCGCGAGCACGCCGGGAACGCCAAAGGCGCCCAGGGTAGGACCGATGCCGCGGACGAGATAACTTTTTTTTGCGGTGTCGCTGACGACGACTCCGGCGATGAGGACGTTTTCCCCGGTGCCGACGAGGGCGCGAGCGGAAATGTTGATCAGTCGGGCGACGGGGGCGAGCGGCGAGGATTTTGATCCACCGGTGGCCGAGCTCCACGGGGAACCGGGGAACACGCCCTCGCGATCAGCGCGGTAGCTGCGCGCGTGCAGGTTGCTCGCGGAGGGAACGGTGAGCGGGGCGGAGGTGAGGAGGGCGTTGGGCGCGGGGCGACCGCCGAGGGAGCGAGGGTCGGAGCCATCAAGAGTGTACGCGAGCTGCGCGCCGGTGGCGGCGCGGACGGTGATCGTCGTGGCGCCAGCGGTGAGGGAAGGAGCGGCGACGAATTGTTCGTCGATCCAAGCGGTGCGGGTGGTAAACCACGTTTTCATGGCCGCGAGGCCGCCGGTCAGTCCGGGTTTGTATTCCGGAGTGGTTTGCGGCCACTTGGCGGCGTCGCGAGCGAGGGCCGCGGGACCAATCGCCGCCGACTGGGAGTCGGCAAGCGCGAGGAGGCTGGCGTCGGACAGGATGCTTTGGCGGAGCGATTGCCAGCGGTCGACCCAATCCTGCATGAATTCGGGGTCCCGGGCGATGGCACCCCACCAACCGATTCGCCAGAAGTCCACTGCTCCTGGAATGCTCCACACGTTGGGGGTGGTGGTGGCGAAGTACGTTGCCGCACCGAAGGCGCGATCGTAGTCCCAGACGGGGCCGGCGGCGAGTTTGCCGCCGCGATCTTTGGAGAAATAGGCGCTCCGGATGAGGGCGTCGAAGTTGGCGGAAAAAACGTTGAGCAGGTGATGATCGACCCATGAGGCGCGGTCGATGTAGTCGAGGTAGTTGCGGGTCGAGAACCCGAGATGAAATTCGTCGAAGAGCGTGTCCTCCATTTGCTGGACATAGGTACGAATGTAATCGCGTCGGGCCGTGGAGAGATCGGCGGCCTTGGCGTTGGCGACGATAATCTCGGCTGCACCGCCGGGGACATCGCGGGTGGTGAAAAAGCTGAATTCATCGGCGTCGGGCGGATCGAATTTCAGAAGATAGCCGCCGGTGATGTCGGCGGTCGCGGAGGTGGCGTCCGATAGCGGCTTAATATTCACCTTCTGTGAATCGATCTCGATGGTTTCGCTCAAGAGGTAGATGCCGGCGTAGTCCACCGCACCGAGGTCGCCGCCGGTGTGGAAAAAGAGTTCGACGGGCTGAGTGGCGGGAGCCCAGCGCCCCATCCGGTTGCTCAGCGTGTAGATGAAGCTGTTTTTGATGAACGTCTGATCGAAATACCACGGGCCGTTCAGTGCCCATTTATTCGCCGGAACCGAACCGGCGAGCGCGACATCATTTTTCCCACCGGACGGAGCGCGTAGATCCAGCGTGTAGCCTTTTTTTGGAAAACTGGCCGAGGACGAACCGCGCACGGTGAGGTCGGCGGGGGTGGTGAGGTCCGGGGCGGCGTTCAGCGCTGGGGTGCCTGGGCTTTTTGGCGCGTAGCGATAGAGCCAGCCGGGGTGATCGAGGTTATCCTTTTTCAGTGGGCCGGCGCCGTGGTTGTCGAGCACCAGCACGGGCAGGATGCTGGAGAAACTGAGGAGGTCAGCGGCGGTCGCACCGCCGATTTTCACGAAATGAGTGCTCGTGGAGCTACCTTTGGCGGCATCGTTGGCGGAGAAGACGGCGGCCTTGACGACCACGGACGTGCTGATGGCAAGGGGCGCGGTGTATTTGAGTGAGGTGGCGGTGAGTTCAGGGCTGGCGGAGCCGGCGGCGGAGGGCGCGATCAACACGTAGCGAATCGATTGGCCGGCGGCAGCGCCGGATAGCTCGAGGCTGAAGGTCGTCGCATACGGGCCAGGCGAGCGCGAGAATTTCACGGTTTCCGTCAATGGGGCGTTTTGCACGGCAGTGTTAGCGGCACCCGGGGTCGGGGTTTGGAGGTAGTAGACGGTGCCGGCGCCGCCGGCGCTGGGCAGACCCGAGCCATAGGAAACATTGGGGCGTTGTTCGGGAAAAGCCGGCGCAAACTCAGTCGCAGCGGTGACGCCATCGGGTTTGATCAACGCCAGATACTCGCCATCGGCATTGAGGCTGAAGTCCGTGTGGAGCCGTTTCGCCGGATCGCGCCGATCCTTGCCGGAGGCGAAAACGACGAGGTAGCCCTTCGGCGCGAGGGTGATGGCGGGAAATGACCAGCGTTTCTTGTCCCGGGCGTCGTCGGTCAAATACCAGCCTTTGAGGTTCACGGCCGCGGCATCGGGATTAAAAATTTCGATCCAATCGGGAAACGCGCCGTCTTCATCAGCGAGCGTGGTCGTGTTCGACGCCATGAATTCCGTGATTACCGGGTCGGCGCGCAAGCTCACTCCCGTGAGCAAAGTCAGCAGGCTCGAAACGAAAACGAGCAAGGGGGCGAATCTCGGGCTGGTAGGCATGGGCGTGAGAGCGGAGGAGGGGCAGGCTGAAAGCCGAAGTTCGTGCTCAATGGGCTGACGGGCAAGGGGATTTCCCGAAGTATTCTGGTGGGGCATACGTGACGGTTTGACGCCGAGATCGCGTGGGTCGTTTCGATCGGAGGGACGAGCCGAGCGGTTGTAACCGGATCGTCACCGCCGGTGAGGCGGCGCAGGCGGCGGTTTTGGACAGGGCTGAGGGGGGCTGATACCTCTGAAATCCTGCTTGCGCTGCCCGATCTTGGGTCGAATGTTCCTCTGACCCCTGATCAATGCTCTCCCGCTGCCTCGCCACCCTAGGGCTCGTTTTTGTGACTTCGGTCGCATTCGCGCAAACGCCCTCTCCGTTTGGGAGTGGGGTGTGGAGTGGCGGGGTGACGCCGACCAGTGCGAACGTGGTCGCGCGGTTTACAGCGCCTGGCGTGAGAGCGCGGCTCCAGATCAGCGTGAATCAGTCGCTGACGCCCGCCCTTTTTTCCGCGATCGGGACGGCGGCGGCGATGGCGGGAAACACGCTGACGTTTACGGTCCAAGGATTGCAGCCCGATACCGACTATTTTTACGGAGTGGAGGTGGGGGGTGTCCTCCGCACGGAACCGGCTTCTCGTGGTCGGCTCCGGACCTTCCCATTGGGCACCGGTTCGTTCAAAATCGCATTCGCCTCGTGCAGCGATTATCGTCTCCCGAACCAGAGCGCGTTTGATGCCATCGCGGAGGAGCGACCGCTCATGTTTTTCCACAGGGGGGATTTTCACTACAACGATACGGATAGCACCAACCCCGAAGACTACCGCGAAAATTACGATGCGGTGTTGAATCACCCGGTGCAGTCGGCCCTCTATCGCAACGTGGCCCTCGCCTACATGTGGGACGACCACGATTTTTCCGGCAACGATTCGGATACGTCGGCGATCGGGCGCGACACGGCCCGCACGGTCTACCGGGAGCGCACGCCGCACTACCCGATTGCGGCGGCCGGAGGCACGATGGCGCAGTCTTTCACGATCGGCCGGGTGCGGGTGATCATGACGGACAACCGGAGCGCGGCGGTCTCGCCGACCCTTCGGGAGAGCGCCACGAAGACCCGCTTGGGTGTGACGCAAAAAGCTTGGTTCAAGCAGGAGTTGATCAACGCCCGCGACGCGGGCTTTCCGCTCACGCTGTGGATCTGCAGTCAGCCGTGGATCGCGCCGGCCCAACTGGGTTCCGACACCTGGGGTGGCTATACGACGGAGCGCACGGAGATCGCGAATTTCATCCGGGACAACCGGATTACCAATCTCGTGCTGCTCTCGGGTGATATGCACGGCCACGCGTTTGATGACGGCACCCATTCGGATTATGCGACCGGCGGCGGCGCGCCCTTGACGGTGTTGCACGCGGCCTCCCTCACCCACACCGGTGCGCCGAAAGGCGGTCCCTACGTGGGTGGCCCGATTCTCGGGGGCCAGCAATACGGCCTGCTCGAGGTGTTCGACACTGGTGGACCGAGTGTCGCTTGCCGCTATTCGGGCAAGCGGGTGGGCGAAGGCGAGAAACTGGGCTACATTTTCAGTGCTTCCGCCGTGTCCGGTTCCGGGGCGGCGATGAGCAATATTTCTATGCTGGCGCGGGTCACGGGCGGAGACGATGCGCTTACCAGTGGTTTCGTGATTTCCGGGCAGACGCCGCGGCAGGTGTTGGTGCGCGCGATCGGCCCCTCGCTCGCCGGTTTCGGACTCACCGACCCGCTTGGGCTCCCGCAGCTCACGGTGTTTAAGGGCAGTCGCGTGATCGGCTCCAACGAAGGCTGGGGGAAGGATGAAGACATGATCAAGGTGTTGACCGAGGCTTTTGACCGCGCGGGTGCGTTTCGTTTGCAGGACGGCGCGAGCCGGGATGCGGCGATCATCCTCACGCTGCAGCCAGGCCCTTACACGATGCAGGTGAAGAGCGCGGACCGCAAAGCGGGTGCGGCGCTCTTGGAGGTCTACGAAATTCCGTAGACGAGTCGGGGTGATCGGCAAAAAAGCCGCGATGCGCGCGGGGGACTGCGGAAAAATCCAAGGGAGTTTCGCGGCGCGGTGGCGCGCCTTCGGCGGCGACTACCCGGGCAGGGACGCCAAGGCGGCCTCGATGTCCGGTGGGTTCCACCACAGCGGCTTGGTTGTATCGGAGGCAATGACACGCGCGGCGTTGTAGCCGCAGAGACCGGTGACGTTGCCTCCGGGGTGAGTTGAGCCGCCGCAGAGATAGAGATCAGGCACGGGAGTGCGGTAGTTGCCCGCGCCGGCGAAAGGGCGGTTCCAGCCGGTCTGGCCGTGCGCGAAGGAGCCGACGAGCAGATCGCCGCCGCGCATATTGGGCAGGGTGCGCTCGGTATCGAGCGGTGAGTACGAAAAGGCATCGAGCACCGCGGACTCGAGATTGGGGGCGAACTGCGTCCAGTGCGCGAGGAGCCGCCGACCGTGTGCGCCGCGTTCGGCGTCCCAGTGGCGCGCGTCACCGCGCAGTGCATACGGCAGTTTTTCCCAGAGGAAGGCGCTGTGTTTTCCGGGCGGTGCCTGCGTGGGGTCGAAGATGCTCGGGCAGGCGCCCCACGCGACGGTCGCGGGAATTTCACCGCGTTCGTGCGCGGCGACGATGTCGTGAAACTGGCCGAAACGCTCCAGCCCCACAATGGTCATGAAGGCGCGAGCGAGTTCGGGGCGCGTGGCCGCGGCCGACCAGCGAGGCGGCTCGGCGAGGGCGACGTTGAGGGCGAAGAGCGGGGCGAGGAGATTGTAGTCGAAGCGCGCCGCGCGGGTGCGGAGCTCGGGTGCGATGAGGTCGGTGGGTAGGAGATCGAGAAACGTCTGTTGCGGATTGAGGCCGGATACGACGGTGTCGGCGGTGAGGATTTCTCCCGTGGTGAGTGCGATACCGGCGGCGCGGCCGTGGTGCAAAATGATGCGGCGCAGTTCGACCCCGCAGCGGATTTCACCGCCGTGTTCGGCGACGTCGGCGACGAGGCCGCGCGCGAGATTACCAGAGCCGCCGACGCACATCTGGGCTTTCACGGGCGAGGCGAGCAGCGCGGGGATGGCGTGGCCGAAACCGGGCTGCCGCAGATCGACCTCGCGCAGACCGTTGAAAAAAAGCAGGCCGGCCCGCACGGTGTCGTGCTCGAATTCGCGCATGACGAATTCCAGCGGGGAGAGCGCGGACACTGCGAGCAGGCGGCGGCCGAGTGCGCTACGCTCGAGGAGCGCCCGGCGACGCGACGGCTCCAGCGGTGGAGATTGTGATTCGGGGATGAGGATGTGTTCGACGATCGGGCGGAATTCTTCGGTCCAACGGCGGAGCGCGCTGGCATCACGGGGGGAGAATGCGGCGAAGGACGCCGCCGTGCGCTCGAGGTCGGTCCACCATTCGAGCGCCCGGCCGTCGCGCAGCAGCAGCGCGACATTGAGCTCGGGTTGGAGGTAACGTACGCCGTGGCGGTCCAATTCGAGGTCGCGGAACCACGGCATGTGCGTGATCGCGCGGTGGAAAAATGAATGCGGGTGGTGCGTGAAACCCGGCAGGCGCGGATTTTCCAACGTGCGCAGTGCGCCGCCCGGTACGGGCGCGCGGTCGAGGGCGAGCGTGCTCAAGCCGCAGCGGGCGAGGTAAGCCTGAGCAACGAGGGCGTTGTGGCCGGTGCCGAGGAAGATTGCGTCGTAGTGGGGCATCAGAGGCGCGCTGGAAAGGTGTTCCGCCGGAATCCGAACGAAAGAACCGCCGATGGATTTCCTCAAGGGAGGAATACGCGGAGGAAACCTGCGGCTCATCGCCGCCTCTGGCAAGGGGCGGGGTTCGCTCATCGCGAACCGAAAATATCTGCTGTGAGCAGACCCCACGACCGCTTCCGAAGCCGATGAGGCGGAGGGGAGGTGGGCAGTCTCCTTGCTGAGCCAAAGTGCAGGGTGTCGGCAGTTCGCAATCCGCCGCACGACGGCAGAATTGTTTTCAGTTTGTCGGTGATTGTTACCCCTCTACTATCGGCGTTGCCTGTCGTCCCATTGATGGCCGAAGCTCAATCGTTGATCGATTCTTCCCCCATGATGTCACCTCACCCCTCCGCGCTCCCGATCGGGCTCATCGGCCTTGGCCTGATGGGAGGCGCGTTCGCCGCACGCCTGCTGCGGGCCGGATTTGTCGTGGTAGGGCGCGACATTGATCCAACGTGTTGCGCGGCTTTCGTGAAACAGGGCGGAGACTCCCTCGGGACCACGGAGGAAGTGCTGCGTGGCTGCGACCGCGTGATCCTCAGTCTGCCCTCGCACCGGGAGGTGGCGGAGGTGATCGCCGACAGCGTCGACCGTCTGCGGCCTGGCCAGACCATCATCGATACGACGACCGGTCATCCCGCGGCGGCCAAGGACCTCGCCGGTCATCTGGCGGTTCGCGGCGTAACTTACCTTGACGCCACCATTTCGGGCAACAGTGCGCAGGTACGCGATGGGGCTGCGGTCGTGATGGTCGGTGGCGGCGCCGAGGCTTTCGCCGCTTGTGGCGACGTGTTTGCGGTGTTGGGGCAGGAGACGTTCCACACCGGAGCGTCCGGCACGGGTGCGAAGATGAAACTTGTGACGAATCTGGTGCTCGGACTCAACCGCGCGGCGCTGGCCGAGGGGCTGGCGCTCGGCGAGGCGATCGGCCTCGACCCCGACCTGACGCTGCGGGTGATGCAACGCACCCCGGCGTATTCGCGCGCCATGGACGTGAAGGGTGAGAAAATGCTGCGCTCGGAATTCTCACCCGACGCGCGGTTGTCACAACATCTCAAGGACGTCCGGCTCATAGTGGAGTTGGGCGAACAGGCCGGACTGCCCATGACGCTCAGCGCGGCGCACCGGGAGATTTTGGAGGAGGCGGAGGCGGCCGGCTTGGGTGCGCTCGACAACAGCGCGTTGATCCAAGTGTTGCGCGGTCTCACCGCGAAGGCGGGCCGGTCATGAGTGCACCCCTCTCCCGCGGCGGCCGTTTCGCCGTCCTGTCGGCGGCGTTTGGCGGATTGCTCTTTGACGGTTTTGAACTGGGCCTGATGCCCCTCGCGTCGCTCTCCGTCTCCAAGGACCTCCTCGGAGCGGGCTACACGTCGACGCTCGGCGGCGATTGGTTTGCGCGCTACACGGCGGCGTTGATGCTCGGCGCGGCGGTCGGTGGGATCGCGCTCGGCAGCCTTGGCGATCGCTTTGGGCGAGCGCGCGCGATGGGTGTGAGTATTTTGTTCTATTCGGTTTTCGCCGGCCTCGGTGCGCGGGTTCACTCGCAGGAGCAGATGCTCGTCCTGCGTTTTTTAGTCGGCTTGGGCGTTGGGGGCGTCTGGCCGAATGCGGTCGCGCTGGTTGCGGAGTGCTGGCCGGACAAGGCCCGCCCAACGTTGGCCGGGTTGATGGGGGCGGCGATCAACGCGGGGATTCTCCTGCTCTCGCAAATCGCGCAAATCTGGTCGGTGAGCGCGGAGTCGTGGCGATGGCTGTTTAACCTCGCGGCCGCGCCGGCCGGGTTGGGGCTTGTGGTGCTTTTTCTCCTGCCGGAATCACCGGCGTGGCTTGCGTCGCGCGCCGCGGCTGCGACCGCCGTGAAAAAGCCCGTCGCGCCGCTCCGCGAGCTGTTTCGCCCGCCGCTGCTGAAAATCACGTTGACCGGGATTATGCTCGGTTCGGTTCCGTTGATCGGAGCCTGGGCGGCGAGCAAGTGGATGATTCCGTGGGCCGACAAGATTGGCGGCGCGGTGCAGGCCGACTACAAGGCGTTGACGCAGGGCTGGTGGGCCTTCGGCGCGATCCTCGGCAGTCTCGCCGGCGCGCAGATCGCCGCGTGGCTCGGGCGGCGGCTCTCGTATTTTCTCATCAGTATCGGCTCGCTCGCGCTCACGCTCACGATGTTTCAGCTGACGGCCCCGTTGCGCCCGTCGTTCCTGCCGATCGTGTTTGCGCAGGGATTCGTCGCCACGCTCTTCTTCGGCTGGTTGCCGCTTTACCTGCCGGAACTGTTTCCCACGCACGTGCGTGCGTCCGGCAGCGGGATTTCCTACAACGTCGGGCGCTTCGCGACGGCGGGAGGCGTGTTGGCGGCGGGTTTCTTTTTCACCGCGCTCGGAGGAAGTTATCCGGCGGTAGGTTCGGCGGCGGCGTGCATTTACGGCCTCGGAATGATCGTGATCTGGTTCGCCCCTGAAACCGCGAAGCAATCGCTCAAACCCTGAATCAAACCATGAACGACCGATACCCAGAGGCGCCGAGCAAATATTTTCTCCGCCGGCATTTCTCCGTGCCCCTGGGTCTCTGTGGTTCAATTTTATTTCTCTCCGCCGCCGAGCCCGGCAACACACTCCTCCCTTCCGCGTCACCCGGTTTCACCGTCGAGCTCGTCGCTCGCGAGCCACTCATCCGCAACCCCTGCGCGATGGCCTTCGACTCGCGTGGCCGGCTCTTCGTCGGTCAGGGACCGCAATATCGTAACCCGAAACCCACTACCCCGGGCGATACGGTTGAAATCCTCATCGACACCGACGGCGACGGCATCGCGGACAAAGCCAAGACCTTCGCGCGCGGTCTGAACTGTATTCAGGGCCTCGCGTGGCACGGCCGCGATCTCTACATCGCGAACTCGCCCGACCTCACCATCGTGCGCGACCTCGACGGTGACGACGAGGCTGATGACTACGTGCTCCTCTACACCGACCTTGGTAACATCGAGCACGCGTTGCACGGCCTGAACTTTGCGCCCGACGGCAAGCTTTACATGAGCAAGGGCAACTCGAAGGGCCTCAACCAGCCCGGCCGGTTCGCCCCCAAGCCTTTCCGTGAACTCTTCGGCCTGCCCGACATTCCCGGCGCGTCCGACCTCCCGCCACCGCGCACATTCACCAAGGAAAATTACCGCGCCACCTACCAAGACCCGAAGGACGACTGGGGTCGGCATGGCGGCGTCCTGCGCGCCAACCCCGATGGCACCGCGCTCGAAATCGTGTCGCGTGGCCTGCGCAACCCCTGGGACATCGCCTTCGACGACGGCTTTAACTGGCTCGGCACCGACAACGACCAGAGCGACGGTGACCGCATATTGATGCCGTTTTTCGGCGCCGATTTCGGATGGGCGCACCAGTGGAGTCCGCATTGGACGGGCGTCGGCCACGTGCCCACGGTCCCGATCAGCGGACCGGTTTTCACTGGCTCGGGCACCGGCATGGTATTTGCGGATACGCCGGGATGGCCGGCGGAGTTCCGCGGTGTCTGGTTCATCAACGATTATCTCCATCGCACGACCTTCGTCTATCGCCCCCGTTGGGAAGGCGCGCTGCTCCAGCCCGTCGGCGGAAAATGGGAGCCTTTTCTTCGCGGGGGTGGAGCGCTCTTTAATCCCGTCGACCTGGAACTCGGACCCGATGGAGCTGTTTATCTTACCGGTTGGGGCAGTGTGCTCGGTGGTGAGTTCAAGGAGGGAAAGCAAACCAACGAAGGCCGCGTCTGGCGCGTCGCCCCCACCGGAGCGGTCCGGGCCGCGATCGCGGCGCACCGCGCCCAGCCGCTCGCGCAATGGACTTGGGCCCAACTCGCCGCCGACCTTGGTTCCTTCGTCGCCAGCTGGCGCGCCGACGCCTCGGCCGAACTCGTCCGGCGCGGCTCTGCCGTCCGCGCTGAACTGGTCGCGCTCGCGACGAAGCCCAACTTGCCCACCGCGCAGGAAACGTGGGCTCTCTGGACCCTCGGTCGGATCGCGCTCGATGATGCCGGACTCGACACGTGGTTCGGCACCACGGGAGCGAAACTTTCCCTGAATGCCCGGATCCAGTCTCTGCGCATCGTCGCCCACCGCCTGCGTGAGTCGAAGCGCGCGACGGTGCTCCCGCCGTTTGTCGCCGCCGCGCTCACGGATGCAGAGCCACGCGTGCGTTTTGCGGCCCTCCAGTCCATCGGCCAGGCGCGCCGCTCGGCGCTGCTCAATGCGGTCTGCGCGGTGGCCGCGACCGAGACTGAGCGCCTCGTGCATTATGCCGCGTGGCATGCGCTCCGCGAGATCGCGCCCACCGCTGTGATCCGTGACAAGCTTCGTGATCCGCGCGGTGGCGTGCGCCGCGCCGCGTTGCTCGCGCTCCTCGATCGGGGAAATCTTGACGAGCCCGGCGTGCGCAGCCTCGTCAGCGACCCCGATGCCGCCACGGCGGGTATCGCCGGTCTCTGGCTCGCTCGTCTCAACGGCAACCCGCTCATCGACATTTCCCCCCCGCCCGGTGATTTCGTCGATCGCGTGCGGGTAAAGATCGTCCCCGGCCTGAAGCCCGCTGTGGTGCGCTACACGCTCGACGGCACCGAACCAAAATTTGCGAAGGGCAGTGAAGGGGCGAGTCTCGCCTTCGCCGCGACCACCACGCTGAAGGCCGTTCTCTTCGTCGATAGTCAGAAGGTCGGCCCTACCTTCACCGGTGTTTATCGCAAGATCGTCCCGCCGCCGGCTCCACCCGCGATCACCCTCATGCCGCCGTCGGCTCCGTTGACGGCGGCTCAGGTGGTTGCGGCGCTAACGCGCGCCGATGCCGCGCGCGGTCGGGCCGTGTTTTTCGCCGCCGGTTGCGTCGCGTGCCACCGGGTCGGCTCCGATGGCGGGGTGTTCGGGCCGGAGCTCACTGGCCTTGGTGCCCGGGGCAACGTCGAACGTGTCATCCGCTCCTTGCTCGAGCCCAGCGCCGAAATCGTCGAGGGCTTCTCGCTGCACACCTACACCCTGCGGGATGGGAAAACGTTTGCGGGTCGCATGCTTGAGGAAGACCAAAATAAATTCGTCATCGTCCAGCCCAACAATGAACCTGCGACCATTGTCCGGGCCGACATCGTGAAGCAGGAGACCCTCGCCACCTCCGCGATGCCGCCCTTCGGCTCTGCGATGTCTGCCAACGATCTTGCCGCGCTCGTCGCGTGGCTCATGAAACCATGAATCGCCGATCCTTCATCACCCGCACCGCCGCGGCTACGGCCGTTTCGACGATCGGGCTGCACGCCGCCGCCGCGGGACCGGGCGTGGGCCGCATCGACTGCCAGTCGCACCTCTTCGTGCCCGAGCTCCTCACACTCATGGAAAAGCGCACGACCGATCCGCGGGTTTTCACGCGCGACGGCATGCGCTTCATGCAGATGGGCGACTGGCTCCGCAAAGTTCCGCCGCTCTACACCGACGTCGACGCCAAGCTCGCCGTGATGGATGCAGCTGGCATCGCCCTCACTGCGCTCAGCATCAACGACCCCGGCCCCGAGTGGTTCGGCGCCGATGGTCCCGCCGTCGCCCAACTCTGTAACGATTACATCGCCGGCCTCGCTCGGAAGCATCCCGCGCGTTTCTTCGGTCTCTGCGTCCTCCCGACGCAAGACATCCGTGCCGCCCTCGCTGAGCTCGACCGCTGCGTGCAGCAACTCGGGATGAAAGGCTGGCTGCTCTACACGAATCTCGCCGGGAAATTCCCCGACGAGCCCGAGTTCCGCCCGCTCTTCGCCCGCGCCGTCGAACTCGACATTCCGGTGCTGCTCCATCCCGCGAAGCCCATCACGACCGATCTCGTCAAGGCCTACGAAATGACGAGCACGCTGGGGAATATGTTCGACAACACGATCGCACTCACGCGTCTCCTGATGTCGGGCATTTTCGATGAGTTTCCGAAACTCAAGCTGGTCTGCCCGCACCTTGGTGGCACGCTCCCCTACATCGTCGGTCGCCTCGACCATCAGGTCCACGTCCTCAAGCGCGGTCCGCAAAACTTGCAGCGCAAACCCAGCGACTACGTCCGCTCCATCACCATGGACATCGTCTCGCCGTTGCCGGGGGCGATGCGCTTCGCCCTCGATTTTAGCGGCCCCGATAAGCTGCTCTTCGCGAGCGACCACCCGTGGGTGCAGCCGAAGGAAATCCTCGATCCTTTCTTCAGCCTGAAACTCCCCGCCGCTACGGAGCAAAAAATCCTTTCCGGCAACGCCCGCAAACTCTTCCGCCTGTAGGAGCCCGCTGGCAGGCGATTTCAACGCCGCCTCGTTTCGCACCGCTACCTCTCATCGCTCGCAAGCGAGCTCCTACCCCAATCTCTCTCCATGCAACGCCGCACTTTCCTCGCCACCACCGCCACCGCAGCCGCGCTCACCACACTCAACGCGCCGCGCGCCCTCCGCGCCGCCGCCGCGCCGGCGCGCATCCCGCTCGGTTTTCTCGGCGCCACTTACTCCCACGGCGCTCCCAAGATCGAGCTCGCCATGAAATCGCCCGACTGGGAATGCGTCGGCGTCTGCGATCCCACGCCCGCCGGCCGCGAAATCTGCGTCAAGCTCGGTGCCAAGATGATTTCGCAGGAAGAGCTCTTCGCCCGCGCAAAGGTCGTCGCCGTCGAATCCGAAATCCGCGACCACGCCGCGCATGCCCTCCTCGCGCTCCGCGCTGGCAAACACGTCCATCTTGAAAAACCCTGCGCCGCCACCCTCGCCGACGCCCGCGCCGTGATTGCTCTCGCGCGCGAGAAAAAACTCCTCGTGCAGGGCGGCTTCATGTGGCGCTACCACCCCGGTTTCCGCGCCATCTTCGAGGCGGTGCGGCAGGGCTGGCTCGGTGACGTTTACCTCGTGCGCGGTTTCATCAGCAACAGCCTCCCCGCCGCGCGCCGCGTCGAGTGGGCTGAGTTTTCCGGCGGGTCGATGTTCGAGCTGGGATCGCATTTGATCGATGCGGCGGTGCGCGTGCTCGGCCGACCAAAGACGATCACGCCCTTCGTCGCGCGCCACGGTAAGTTCGATGACACCCTTCGCGACAACAACCTCGCCGTGCTCGAGTTCGACCGCGCCCGCGCCGTTCTCTTCAACACCGCTCTCCAAGCCGGCAGCACGCCGCAGCGCTCCTTCGAGGTCCTCGGTACCAAGGGTACCGCTACGCTCGCCCCCATCGAGCCCGGCAAGCTCATCTTCAATCTCACGGATGCCGCGGGCCCCTACAAAAAAGGCCCACAGGAAATCTCGTTTCCAGCCTACAAGCGCTACGTCGACGACTTCACCGAACTCGCCGCCGCCGTGCGTGGCGAGCAGCCGCTGACGGTCTCACTCGACGAGGAACTCCTCGTCGCCGAAACCGTTCTGCGCGCCTGTGGCATGAGCTAACTCCCACTCCCATGCGCCTCTTCTCTCGCCTTCTCCCGCTGCTGGTCCCGTTTGCCGCGTTCCACAATGCAGCCCTCACCGCGTCCGATGCCGTCACCTTCACCCGTCACCCCGACCGCATTCGGATCGAAATCGGCGGCCGCCATTTCTCCGATTACATCCACGCCGGTTGGCCGAAGCCCAGCCTGTATCCAATTCTTGATGCCGACGGCACGAGCTACACGCGCGATTTTCCGTTCCAGAAAAACCCTGCTGAAGTTCCCGATCACGACTGGCATCGCGGCGTCTGGTTCGCTCACGGTGCCGTGAACGGCCATGATCTCTGGCGTGAAATTCCCGAGAAGAAGACCGGGCGTATCGTCCTCGATACGATCCTCGAAACCCGCGACGGCTCGGGCGGTGTCCTCCGCCTCCGTCATCGCTGGGAAGCCCACGACGCGAAGGTTCTTCTCACGGACGAAACCGTTATCCGCATTCAGCGCACGGCCGCCGGTACTTTTCTAGACTACGACATCCGTCTTCGCGCCACGCACGGTGCCGTCACGCTCGGCGACACGGAGGAGGGCACGATGGCTGTCCGCATCAACGAAGCGCTCCGCGTCACGCATGGGAAAAATAAAGACAAGCGGCCCGGCACCGGCGCACTCGTCAATGCAGCCGGCGATCGCGGCATTCCCGTCTGGGGCAAGCGCGCGGCGTGGTGCGACGCCTCGGGCCCGCTGGCTGACGGTCGCGTGGTCGGCATCGCCTTGTTCGACCATCCTCAAAATGTCGCGCACCCCACGTGGTGGCACGCGCGCGACTACGGATTGCTCTCGGCGAATCCCTTCGGCCGGCACGATTTCGAAAAACTCAAAGACCAGCCCGACGCCGGCACCCGCGTCATTCCCGCCGGCGGCTCGTTCACGCTGCGTTATCGTCTCATTTTTCACCGCGGCGACGAAAAATCAGCCCGCATCGCCGACCTCTTTTCCGCCTACGCCGCTGAGAAATAATCGAATGCCCAACTCCGAGCAACGAACTCCGCTGTTCGATTCCCTCTCTTTATCCTACTCCTCGACCACGCGCGGCCAACTCCCGCGCAAGCTCCCAAAATGCCGCTTCAACGCCGCAAACCCCGCCGTCTCCGGTTCCGGCGTCACGACTTTTCCGGCCGCGTCGAGGTAGAGGCAGCCGACTTCGAACTCCGGCAACGACTCCACGAGGAACCGTGCCCGTCGCAGCATCGGCAGCCACTTTTCCTTCAACGCCTGCACGGTGGTCGGCCGCACCAACCGCACATCGTTGAGTTCCTCGGGCCGGTAGTAGCGGGCATTGCGCGAGAGTTCGTCCAACACGAACAGCGGTGCCATGCCCGGATCCTTGCCGGTCGCCGCCCATGCGAGCGCACCCAGCGTGAGGCCCGACTCATCGAGGTGAATCATGTCCACATAGTCGCGTATCTTCACGCGCCCCGCGCCCGCGAGCACCTTGTTCACCGCGAGGTCGGCGTCGTGCAGGCGAAACCCGAGCACCGGATCGGGCACGGCCGGAAAAAAGCGAAACGC
>SYGN01000151.1 GCA_005799525.1 Opitutaceae bacterium
CTTCTTCCTTCAAAGCGGATTGTGGTTCGGAGCCGGAGGCGAAGACCAGTCCGTGCCTAGTCGTTCTCGGCGTCCGCCTCGCGCTGCTCCCTACATCACGATTTACCCGCCCAATCCACCCACAGATTCAGCTACAGAGCCGGATTTCTTTGCTGTTTTTCTGCACATCGGCGGCGATCCACGCCTCGATCGGGGTGCCGCCGACGGAAGAGTTGATGAGGCCGACGGGTACGCTGAGCGTGTGGTGGAGTTCGCGGCCGAAGAAATACAGTGCGGCGGAAAAGGTGCCGACGCTCTCGGGAGTGCAGAGCACCCAACGGCCCTTGCTGGCGGACTGCGGAGAATCGGCGTTAGGGGATTCTTCTTTAAAGTGGCGGATGAGCGGGAAATTGGCGGCGACTTTTTCGGCCTCGTAATTCCTCGCGCGGTTGACGGTCATGGCCATGTTGGACTGGCCGGAGCCGAGCCAGACTTCGCCGACGAGCACGTCTTGAATGGTGATCGTGTTGGTGCCTTTGATCGTCAGCGAACGAGCGGTGGGGCTGGTGGCGAGACGGGTGAAGGCGACCTGCCAGGTGCCGTCGCCGGCAGCGGTGGTGGCGACGGATTGGCCGGCGAAGGCGACGGTGATTTTCTCGCCGGGCGAGGCGGTACCCCAGACGGGGACGCGGACGTCACTTTGGAGGACCATATGGTCGGAAAAGAGTGCGGGGAGTGAAACATCGGCGCGGGCAGAGAGGGCGCAGAGTGCAAATGCGCAGACGGCGAGCGGGCGGGGTGAGGTTTTCATGGGGAAAGCAAAGGCGTGATCAACCGACGGTGCGCGTAGGTGACCACGGTTGGAGGGCGCGGTGCAAGGGGCATTGAGCGCGGTCGATGGGCTGGCCGGTGCGATACTTTACAAGGAGTTGCACGGAGCGCTGCGCGAGCAGGCGGCGAATTTCGCGACGGCGGCCTTTCTCACGGGGGATGACCATCGTATCGTAGCCGGTCGTTTGGTGACGGAGCCACGCGATGGTGGCGGCCTCGGCGCGTTGCTCGAGGGGGATGCGCTCGGTGCGTGCTACGGTGCCGCTGCCGACGGGCGTGGCGTGCTCGGTGATGAGGTTGGCGAGGGTCGCGGCCTCGAGGCGGAGGGTCGCATGGAAGTTGAGGAAGCGGACGACGGCGTCGCGGAAATCCACCGCGTAGTCCTCCTCGTCAGCGGCGCGGCGCTGGCGACCGGCGTCAAGTTTTCGCTGATACGAGGTATGAGCGCGTTCCAGCACGAGGGCGGTGCGCAGGACCTCGATGCGGGCGGCGGGGGCCCAAATGCCGCGCGTGAAACGTTTGCGGCCTTTGATTTCGATGACGGTGAGGGTGGGGCCGTCCTGTTTGATGCGCCGGCTCAAGGCGGCGTCGCCGGGCGGGAGGAGTATCCAGTCAGGCGGCACGGCTTCGAGAACGCCGTGCGCGTTGAGGACGTGGCGGGCGAGGGGAGCGGGACGGACTTCGCGGGCGAGGGGGAGCATCGACTGGTGGCGGTGGGAGGTGGTGGGGGCGTGGCCGAGTTGTCGGTTCCGCAAAGAAAGTGGCAGGGTCTTTAGTCCCTGCAAGAACAGCGGAGGGAATGAAGCCCCGCCCCGCTTCGTCGCAGCCAGACTTCCCGTCCACCGCCATCCGGGAGATGCGCCGTCGTGGTGGCAGCGTGGCCGCAGCGGAAGGTGGCGACGAAGCAAAAGCAGGTCTCGCTCGATAAGCGCGGGGCCAAGTGTCCTCGGTCGACATCGGCTGCGATGCGGCGAAGCGGATTGTTTACGTGCCGACGTACTTGACCAACACGTGGTCGGCTACGAGGTGAAATCAGCAAGCTCACCAAGCCCTGCTCTCACGAGCAGGACTACGCTGAGCCTATGGCGAGCGAGAAGGTTGGGTGACGGTGGAGGGGAAGCCGCCGCACCGTCGCGCGACCGAACTTACGGAGCCTTTACGTCGAAGCAGTAGATCAAGTCTTGGTCGCGGAGATAGAGTTTGCCGTGGCTGATCACGGGGTGCGTCCAGATGCGGCCCTTCTCGCTGCGGATTTTCGTCTGGGGAGAAAGGGTAAAGCGGCTGATTTCTTTCCACGCAGTGGGCGACGCCTCGGCGAGGACGAGCGCGCCTGTGCGTTCATCGAGGCAGTAGAGCATGCCGTCGGCAGAACTCACCGCGCCTTTGCCAAGGCTCTTGTTCATCCAGATTTCGGCGCCGGTGGCGAAGTCTTGGCAGACCCAACCGTTGTCATTGTGGCCGTAGACGTGGTTGCCGACGAGCACCACGCCGCCGTGGTGGTTCTTCATGACTTTATTTTCGTAGACCTCGGTGACTTGGTTGTCGGCGGTGATGCGGACGAGCTTCGAACCGGAGCCATAGCCGGCGGTCACGTAGACTTCGTTTCCGCGGACGATGGGCGTGGGAATGACGGCGGTGCGGCCGGCGAAGGAGGTTTGCCAGAGGAGCTTTCCGTCTTTGGGCGCGAGGCTGAAAATGGATTTTTCGTTGCGTTGGACGAGTTGCGGTTGGCCGTTGATCTGCGCGGGGACGATCGAGGAATAGTGGGCGGGTTCGGTGAAGTCTTTTGACTGCCAGACGACTTTACCGGTGAGTTTGTCGAGGGCGGCAACGGTGCCGTTGGCGCCGCCGGGGGTGCAGAGGAGGTGCGGGCCGTCGACCAAGACAGACTCGGAATAGCCCCAGTTGGGGATTTTTCCGCCGAGACTCTTCATGGTGGTCTGCCAGCGGATTTTTCCGGTGGTCGCGTGCACGCAGACGAGATCGCCGGGGCCACTGAGGGCGTAGACCCGGTCTCCGTCGACGGTGGGCGTGCCGCGCGGGCCGCCGCCCCAGCCGTTATCAAGGATGCTGCCGAGTTTAGCCGTCCAAAGTTCCTTACCGGTGTTGGCATCGAGAACGAGAAGGATTTCGGAACCCTCGCGGGTGCCGATGGTGTAGTAATTTCCCTTGGCGATGGCTGGGCCGGAATAGCCTTGGCCGGCGTTTTCGAAGAGCCAGAGACGTTTGGGGCCGTCGGAGGGCCACGATTTGAGGAGTCCGGTTTCCTTGGATACGTCGGTGCGGTCGGAGCCGCGCCACTGCGGCCAGTCCGAGCCGGCGGCGAGGGTGGAGAGGGTCAGGGCGGAGAACGCGATGAGCGCGGTGAACGGGCGGAGTGAGGATGTCATAGTGGGTGAAACGGAAGGAAAGAAGGGGGCGGGAACGAAAACCGAAAGGGAGATTTGCGCAACGTTTGTCGATGGGCTGCGCGGCGGGGCGGGTACGGGAGTGTGGGATGGGAAAATTAGTTAGGCGGGACGCCGCCGTGTGGGAAGACGCGAGAGTCTCGGTCAGGATGCGTGGAATTGGGCAGTGAGGGGAATCTTTTTTCCGGCGCTGGGAAGGCTTGAGTTGGACAGGGGTTTGGGCGTGGAGTGGACGGGATGAAAACGACCTCGAAGGTGCCCCGTTCAGAAGCTGCGCTGCCCCGTCGACAAATCTTGCGCGGGGTTGCGGCGCTGGGAGCAGTGGGCCTGGCTGCGGGAGCGGTGACCGGGCGGGCGGCCGAGAGGGACGTTTATCGCGCGAAAAACGGGAAGATGCGTCAGTCGGTGGTGCCCTGGTGCTTCAAACCGATGACGTTGGAAGAACTGTGCGTCGTCGCGGTGCGGTTGGGACTGCCCTCGGTAGAACTGACCACCCCGAATAATTTTCCTTTGCTCAAGCAACATGGCCTCGTGTGTGCGCTGACGAGCAGTCACGGTTTCGCGAAGGGATTCGCGCATGTGGAGGAACACGCGGAATGCCTCAAGGCGCTGCGGGAGCGGATCGACGCCTCGGCGGCGGCGGGGTTTCCCTCGGTGATTACGTTTTCCGGTTTCCGCCGTGGAATTTCCGATGAAGTCGGCACCAAGAATATGGTCGAGGGGCTGAAGAAAATCGCCGGTTATGCGGAGGAGAAAAAAGTGACGGTGTGTCTCGAGATGCTGAACTCGAAGGTGAGCGAAGAGATGAAGGGCCACCCGGATTATTTCTGCGACGACATCGACCGCTCGGTGGAGATTTGTCGGCTGGTGGGATCGGAGCGCGTGAAGGTGCTCTTCGATATTTACCACGTGCAGATCATGCACGGGGACGTGATCCGGCGAGTGAAGCAGCACAAGGACTGGATTGGTCACTACCACACGGCGGGTGTGCCGGGTCGCAACGAAATCGATGCGACGCAGGAAGTAAATTACGGGCCGATCATGCAGGCGATTGTGGATACGGGGTATCGCGGCTATGTCGGGCAGGAGTTTATTCCGCTGCGGGACAAGGTGGCTTCACTGAGCGAGGCGGTGCGGATTTGCGACGTGTGAGGAGCTGGCGCGGGGCGCCGGGCGCTTCACCTAGCGGGTGGCACTTTTGGACAGCACCCAAAGTAGTTTTCGCCTCCCCGCGCTCTGCGTGCTCTGCGCTGCCACTACCTTTTCTGGGTTCATCGTGGCCGTCGATTTTTTCTACGCGGCAATCGCGCACGGCCGGCCAGGCGCGATGACAGGAAAACGAAAAGCAAACAACTGAGATGCCCCCCTTCACGCGCCTCGGAGAGACGTCCGATTCTGCGGGCTTGGGCCGCTCGCAGCGTCACGAGCGCTTACGGCTTGGTCTCGATCTTGACGTCGGTGACGGGCTGGCCGGCCTTATCGAGGAAACGGACGCTGCCCTGCCAGTTGTTCTCTTCGTTGACAACTTTGAGGACGAGGACGTTGACGCCTTTTTTCAGAGTGACATCGGCGGCGGTGTCCTCGGCGTCTTTCTCGAGGGTGCGGGTGTCTGTGAATTTCACGAGTTCCTTGCCGTTGAGATAGGCTTTGCCCTGGTCGTTGCTATTCATCTTCAGCTTGAGACCGGATTTTTCGGTCGTGGCGACGACATAGGCAACCGCCCACGCAACGACCTGTTCACTTTTGGAGGGGTGGAGTTCCTTGAAATCGACGTAGAAGGTGGACGACGCGACTTTGGCCCAGGCGAGTTCCTTGCCGGGCAACTTTTGCACAGCACCCTCTTTGGCCGCGGGCGAGGCTTCTTCGGGGAATTGTTTTTTGTCGAGGGCGTCGGCGCCGGAGCTTTCTGCGATGGGCAACGGAGCGAGCACGAGCCAATCGCGAATGTAGCCGTCGGCGTCGGGTTTGCCGTTTTGGGCGATGGCCGGAAGAGCGGACGAGGCGAGGAGAGCGAGGGTGGAGAAGAGGACGGGAGTTTTCATGGGGATAAGGATCACGGCGAACAGTGGGCCGAGATGAGTGGCGACCGCGAGCCAAGAAAAATGCGCGGACAAAAAAACGTGCGGAGCGGGAGATTTGTGTTCGCAAATAACGCGGAGCCTTGAGCACGCGCTGTTGAGATGACGATGGCGGGTGCCGTACACGCACGGCAGTTGGGAAACCGCCGTGCCGCCGTGCCGTCGAGTTGTCGGTTGTGTGGGGTGACCGGGAAATCGTGCCCATGTTGGCGGACTTCGCTCATTCTCAGGGGAGGTACGCCCGTGTCGCGTTCCCCTCTCGAAGGGCGGAGCCGTCGGGATGCTGCTCTGTTTAATCGAGCGGGGCTTTTTCGAAGTCGGTGGGGAGGACCCAGCCGGCGGAGATTTTTTCGCCCTTCATGTAGCGTTCGTAGAAATTGATGTTGGCGTTGTTCGAGTGCGGGTAGCGGTCGAAGATCGCACCTTGGCCAAACATGCGCGGGTCGCCCTGGGCTTTGAGGGCGGTTTCCATCGCGATTTTCAGCGCGCTGCGTTGGGCGGCGGTCGCGGGCGTGGCCGCGAGATTTTTTACGCAGTCGCGGTCGGTTTTGAGATCGTAGAACTCCACTGGGGGACGGCGGCCGAAGCAGAGCGCCCAAAAGGGATCGGCGGTGTTGGCGCGGTGGGCGCCGAGGATGAATGACTTGGTGGGGCTGGCATCGACGTTGAGGTAACCGGTCTCGGGATTGCAGGCGGGCCAGCGCGAGGACTCGTAGTTTTCGAGGTAGAGGTGGCCGCCTTTAACAATACCACGGATGGGATAACCGACGTCGCCGGGTCGGCCGATGTCGTGGCGCTCCATGCCGATGAGCACGTGGTCGCGGGCGGGGTTGATCTGGCCGGAGCGATTGGCGCGGAATATATCGGTCAGGCTGCGGCCGGGAGATTCGGCCATGCCGGTCTTCGCCCACGCGAGCCCGGCGACTTCGGTAAACGTAGGCGCGAGGTCGATGAAACTGATGTAGTCGTCGGCGACGCGGCCGCGACCCGCAATGCCGGCGGGCCACATGGCGGCGAACGGGATGTGGTTGGAATACTCATACGCGCTGCCTTTGCCGCGGGGGAAGGGCATGCCGTGATCGGAGGTGACGATGACGAGGGTGTTGGCGAGCAGGCCGCGTTTTTCGAGTGCGGCCAACATGCGGCCGAGGTGGGTGTCGAAGTGTTCGATCTCGTAGGCGTAATCGAGGAGGTCGTGGCGGGTGGTCTCGTTGTCGGGCCAGAAGGTCGGTACGCGGTCGATGTCGGTGAGTTTTTTGCCGCCCTTGGCGACGCCGGAGCCGAACTCGTAGCCGCGGTGCGGTTCGACGGCGCCGCACCAGAAGGCCCACGGTTTGTCGGGCGAGGCGGCGGCGAGGAAGTCGTCGAAGTTGCCGGCGTAATCCGAATTTCCGATACCGGAGGTGGGCGGGTTGGCTTTGCGCTCGTTGAAAGCTTTCCCGGTCATGGCGCGCGGTTGGCCGGCGGCGTTTTTTGCGACACCGGGGCCCCAGCCCTTAGTGGTGTGGCCGACGGTCCAGCCGTTTTCGGCGAGGGCTTCGCCCCAGCCTTTGAACTCGGGTGGGAAATAACAGAGGTGGTTGGCGGCTTCTTTGAGTTGCCACGAGTTGCGGCCGGTGAGAATGGCGGCGCGCGAGGGGGCGCACTTGGCGTTGGGCGTGTAGGCGTTTTTGAAAAGAATGCCGTCGCGGGCCACGCGGTCGAAATGGGGAGTGCGCACCCACTTCGTGCCGTAGGCACCAGCGTGGACGCCCCAGTCATCGGCGATGGCGAAGAGGATGTTGGGCGGGCGCGGCGAGGCGGGTTCGGCGGCGTGGATCGCGGAGGCGGCGACGCTGAAAAAGAAGAGCAGGAGCGAAAGGGAGCAGGGGAGAGGGAGGGACGAGTGCATGAGGGTGGTGAATGGGGTGAAATTTTGGCGCGCGGTGCAAGCCGAGCGTGGGCGGCCGTGGGGCGAGGCGGGCTACGGGGTAGGAGCCGCGCCCAAGGCGAGGGCGCAGGTGACTGCGGCGAGCAGGCAGCGGGCGAGATTGTGCAGACGGGGCGAGATCATCGGCGTGGGGGGGGGCGGAGCCAGACAATCAACGGGGTCAGCCCCGAATGGCACTCAAGTAATTTTGGCTGGGCGGCGAAAGCGGAGGCCGTGGCGCACGACGCGGTAGTCGCGGCGGGGGCGGTTCAGGTGGGGATCACCTATCTGGCCGGATCGAACCACGAACCAACGGTGGCACCGACCTGACACGCGCACCGCCCGAGCCTTCGCCACTCCGCCGCCGGCACCCGCAACGGTCCCGGCGCCCTGCTTTTACCCAGGTGCCTTTTCAACCGCCAGAAACAGTCGCTGTTCGCGCTGCCGTTCACACTCTTGGACGCCATCTTGCAATGGACGCCGCTCACTTCGCCGAAGTTGGATGCTGTGCTACCCGCCAACGTGCCGGCTGGCGCCATTCCCTGACGTTCTGCCCCAGGGAGCAACCCCATAAGCGCTAACTTGTTTTGCTCCATTTTTCGCAGTGACGCTTTCGTTGCCGACGCGACTGCGCCAACTCGAAACTGATGTCCTCCCAGTTGCGCAGTGCGTCTCGCAGCGAGAAGTCGGGCATGATCGAGTGCGACACTTGGTGTAGCATGAAGGCAAACTCACGCCACCGGCTCGGCAGCTTGCGGCAAGCAGTAGCCCCAGGGGGAAACAGCGCGAGCGTTCGCGATGAGTTTTTCCGTCAGGAGGGCGACGAATAATTTTCCATATAGCCACGCCTGTGAACTCTCGTCGTCGTATTTCGGTAGATGCCCCAATTGCGCGAGTTGTTTGAA
>SYGN01000152.1 GCA_005799525.1 Opitutaceae bacterium
CACCTGCGTCGGCGCCACCCACCGCTTCAATCCTCCGTCCCGGCCCAACGCCAACGCCGACGTCGAGAGCAGCCACGCCACGATCGAGCCCGAGTTTTTCGACCTCGAATCCTTCCGCGATCCGTCCCACTTCCTCGCTGCCGTCACCACCTACCAGCACTTCTTCAACTTCGCGCGCAAAAACCGCTCGCGCGGCAACCACACACCCGCCGACCTTCTCGCCCAACGCGCGCTTCATCTCAGCCCCAAAGTCCTACTGCTACCCCCCGTCTTTCTTGATGCCCAGGTGGGTCAGGATCTGTCTGGACCTCCCGCTTGCGCGGAGCTCAGCCCTTGCCGTCCACCAACGCCTTCGCCACCGGTCCATCGAGGTGCATCACCGACGTCGGATACGCGAACGACAACCTCCGCGCCGCCACGGCGCGCATGATCGCGAGATTCATCCGCTGTTTGAGCGCGAAGCCTTCTTTCACGTCAGCCTCGCGGCTCGCATAAACCACCCAAACATCGAGCGACGACGCGCTCAGATCGCGGAAAAAAACCATCACCGACGTCGGATCGACCTCGGCATCCGCCAAAAGAATCCCGCGGAAGTCTTCCACGATCACCGCGAGTTGGTCCGGCGTCGTGTCGTAGGTCAGCCCGATCACTTGCTCCACGCGCCGCTGGGTAAAACGCGAGAGATTCACGATCGCCTCGGACGATACCAGCTTGTTCGGCATCACGACGAGCGACTTGTCGATCAGTCGAATCTTCGTCGAACGCAGACCGATGTCCTCGACCGTGCCAGTGTGCGCACCAATCTTCACCGTCTCGCCAATTTTGAAGGGTTGATCGATGGCGACGACGATGGAGCCGAAAAGATTTGCGATCGTATCTTGCGCCGCGAGGGCGAAGGCCAAACCGCCAATGCCGAGACCCTGCAAAATCGTCGAGACGTTATAGCCGAGGCTCTGGACCGTCATCAACGTGCCGACCACCACAAACACCGCGATGAGCGATTTCTTGATCCACGGCATAAAGGCCGCGATGCCCATCTGTTTCACTTTTGCGATCTCGGCCGAGTGGTCGATGATCGCGTCGAACGCCCGCAACAAGCCCCAGAAAATCACCAACGAAAACGCGACCGTCGAGCCGGCCGCGATGCTCTGGTCCGCGGTCTCGGAGAGCTTCAGCACCTTCAGCGCCGCAAAAATACCCGTGACCATCACGAACGTCGCGGCGGGCGATTCCATCGCTGGCAACAGTTTGTCGTCGAGCGTTGTCTCGGTCTTCGACGCGAGCTTCTTGAGCTGGTTGAAGAAAATCGTCGTCAGAAACCGCCGGAGCAGAATCGCGATGACGAGGAACAGCGCACAAATGACATAGTGCGACACGGTGTTACCGCCGCTCTTCACATTGGAGAGATCGAGGATCACATCGACTATATGTTCCAGTAGGTCGGGCGTGCGGGCGGTGACTTTGCCGGTTGCGACCGCCGCCGCGGTCGAGTTGGCCGCAGCACCGGCCTGCACCGTCGTCGCGGGCACTTCGGCCGCGCCGACGACCGAGCCAAGAAGGAAGCCGAGGGTGCAGAGACTGAGCCTGAAAAATTGCTTCATGGATAAGAGCGACTCAACGGCCCACCTCCGCCGTGTCAAAGCGGTTTGGCCCCGGTTTACCCCGTCCGCGCCGGTGCCGGAGTTGCCTCGGGCACCGACCTCGCACCGGGAATCAGAATGTCCCGTGGGACGGGGCGGTTAGATTCCATTCCTGAAGTACCCGCTTGCCCGCCGCGCCCGCCTCCCGCCAATCTCCGCGCCCATGTTCATGTTCCTCGCCGCCATCGACGCCATGCCCGTTTGGGCTTGGGGTGCATTTTTTCTGTTCATCACCGCTATGCTCGCGCTCGACCTCGGCGTGTTTCAGCGCGACTCGCACGTCGTCTCTATGAAGGAAGCGCTCGGCTGGTGTGCCGTCTGGGGCACCCTCGCACTCGCGTTTGGCGGCGGCGTTTGGCACTTCCGCGGGGCCGAACTCGGCCAACAGTTTCTCGCCAGCTATCTCATCGAACTCTGCCTGAGCGTCGACAACGTCTTCGTCTTCATTTTGGTCTTCGCCTACTTCAAGGTCGCGCCGCAATACCAACACCGCGTGCTCTTCTGGGGCATCATCGGCGCGGTCGTCATGCGCGCGGTCTTTATTTTGGTCGGAGTGAGCGTCATCGCGCGCTTCCACTGGGTGCTCTACATCTTCGGCGCCTTTCTCGTCTACACCGGTGTGAAGATGGCGCTGCCCAGCAAAGACGCCGAGGTCGACCCCGAACACAACGCCGCCGTCCGCCTCTTCCGCCGCTTCTTCCCGGTCGCACCCGCCAACGACCACGGCCACTTCTTCACGGTCCACCAAGGCCGCCACATGGCCACGCCGATGTTCATCGTGCTGATCGTCATTGAAACGACCGACGTGGTCTTCGCGCTCGATTCCCTGCCCGCCGTCCTCGCGATCACCAAGGATAGCTTTGTCGCCCTCACCTCGAACATCTTTGCGATCCTCGGCCTGCGGTCGCTCTACTTTGCCCTCAGCGGCATTATGGGGCTCTTCCGTTTCCTCAAGGTCGGCCTCTCCGTGATTCTCGTTTTCATCGGGGTAAAGATGCTGGTCGAACACTGGGTAAAGATCACGACTGGCACCTCGCTATTGGTCATCGGCGCCGTGCTCACCACTTCGGTGCTCATGTCGTGGCTGATTCCTGCCCGGAGCCCCGAGGCCAAGAAGTAGCGGGCCTCAATCATGACGACCGCTCAGTTACTCGCCAATTTCCTGAGCCCGCCGATTCTGTTTTTCCTGCTCGGCCTGAGCGCGACCTTGGTGCGGAGCGATCTCGAGCTGCCGTCCCCGCTGCCGAAAATTCTTTCGCTCTACCTGCTGCTGGCGATCGGTTTCAAGGGCGGCGCGGAGCTCGTCCAAAGCGGTCTCTCCGCCCAAGTCGCCCTCACGCTCGGCGCTGCCATCCTCACCGCGCTC
>SYGN01000153.1 GCA_005799525.1 Opitutaceae bacterium
GGGGAGGCGTTGAAAATTGACTACGCCGAGGGCGGCGATGCCGAGGGTGGCGAGCAGCACAAACCAACGGTGGCGGATGGAGAACTGGAGAAGATTTTCGAGCATGGGGAGTGAAGGCGGAGCGGAGAGCGAAGAGCTGAGAGTGCGGAGAGGCGGACCACTCTCTGGCGCTCGCGGCTACGTTTCTTTCTCAGTGGTCTTGGGAGGCGCCGGATTTGCCGATGTCGGCTTTGAGGAGGAAACTGTTCTCGGTGACGTAGGATTCGCCGGCGGCGAGGCCCTGGAGGACCTCGACATAGCCGCTGCTGCGACGCCCGAGCTCCAGCGGGCGGGCCTGGTAAATCTCGCCGTGTTGCGTGAAGACAACGGTGAAAGCGAAGAGCGTTTGGAGGCCGGACTCTTTCACGGCGACGGGGACGGAGAACTCGGCGATGGCGATGTCGGCTTTGAGTGAGAGGCCGGGGCGCCAGCGAGCGTCGGGATTGGGGAGGATGACGCGGGCGACGAGGGTTTGGGCGGCGGTGTCGCTGAACGGGGAGAGCCAGGCGAGTGTGCCGGTCGCGGCTGGACCGCCATCGTCGGCGTGGAGCGTGACGGCCTGCCCGACTTTTACGCGGGCGTGGTCGCGTTTGGGAATGTGCAGATCGACCCAGACCTCGGAGAGATCGGCGGTCACGTAGAGCGTGGCGCCCTCGGCGACGGTCTGGCCGGCGTGGACCTCGCGCTCGATGATAACGCCGGCGAGGGGCGCGCGGACCTCGATCAAGGTAAGGGTTTGGTTGGTTTCGAGGACGGCGACGACCTCGCCGGCGGCGAAGGGATCGCCGAGCGATTTGCGGGCTTCGCGGACGAGACCGCCGAAACGGGGGACGGCGCGGCTGAGGCGGTTGGCGTTGAGTTTGACTGACCCGTAAACCGCGAGGCGCTCGCTGAGGGTGGCGGGGCCCGCGAGCGCGGTGGCGACGCCGGAGCGTTGCGCGACATCGGCGGGGAGGGTGGTTTGCATCTCGGGTGCGGCGAATTCCCAGCGGTGCAGGCGGTCGCCGTGGCCGGCGCTAATTTTGTAGGAGAAGGAATGCGGTTCGTAAACTTCGTCGGGGCTGCGCACGAAATCGCCGGAGGGGGCGAAGCGGTGTTCGTCGGTTTTGCCACCGGGACGCGTGAGTTGCACGGTGAGTTGGACGGCCGAGGGCGGGAGCGGTTTGCCGGCCTGGCTGAACCACGCGCGAAACTCGGGCGGGGTGCCGCGCTCGAAGATGGCGAGTTCGAGGGTGAAGTCGCCGTCGTGGAGGAGGCGGCCGTTGTGCGGGCCTTTGGCTTCGGCGGGTTCGGCGGAGGTGGCGTGACCCTGAGCGCCGTGGGCGTGGCCGTGGTCACCGTGGCCACCGGCGGCGGAGTGGTCGTGACCGGATTCGACAAGGTAGTAGGCGGCGGTGCCACCGAGAGCGAGAACGGCGACGAGGGAGAGGAGAAGTTTCCAATTCATGGGAAAAGCGGGAGAGGGAAATCAGGACGAGGCGGGGGCGGCGAGGAGGTGTTCGAGTTCGACGAGGGTGGCGTGATAGTCGGCGGCGGCGGTGACTTGGCGGCGGCGGGCGGACAGGAGGGCGGCTTGGGCCTCGAGCTGATCGCGGGCGTGGTAACGGCCGGCGGCGAGGCCGGCGTCGAGGGCGGTGAGCCACGTAGTGGCGACCGGGATGAGTTCATCGCGGGCGGTATCGTAGGCAGCGCGCGCGTGCCCGAGTTCTTGATACAACGAGAAGAGGGTGGCGCGGACGGCGTGGAGGGCGGCCTCGCCTTCGGCGACGGTACGGTCGCGCTCGGCCCGGGCCTCCGAGGCATGGGCAGCTCCCGCGGCGCGGTTCAGGAGGGCGTAGCCCAGGCCGAAGACGAAGCCGAAATTATCGGTGGCTTCGACGCGGCGGAGGCCGGCGGACCAGCGGACTTCGCCGCGCTCGGCTTCGCGGCGGGCGAGACGCTCCTGCGCGTCGCGCCAACGGGCGAGGGCGGCGTAGCGGGCTGGCGCGGGCGTGGCGTTGAGGCGGACGACGAGCGTCTCGTAGGGTGCGGCGGCAGGGGGCGTGGTGAGGTCCGCGATGGCGTGGGCAAAATCCGGCGTGGGGGCCCCCCAGAGCGAAGCGAGGGAGTGACGGGCGGAGAGCAGGAGGTGTTCGGCGTGTTCGCTTTCGAGGGTGGCCTCGGCGAGTGCGAGGCGGGCACGAGCGGTATCGGCCGGGAGCGCGACGTGAGCGCGGGCTTGAGCGGTGACGGCGTCGGTGGTGCGGCGAGCGAGAGCGGCGGCTTCGCGCGCGGTGGCGCGTGCGGCTTGGGCGGCGACGACGCGGATGAAGCGGCAGGCGGCCTCAGCGTGGAGTTCACGGCGGCGCTCTTCCCAGGCGAGGTGTTCGGCGTCGTTGCGGGCGGTGGCGACGGTGGCGCGGGCGGAGCGGCGATCGGCGAGGTCGAGGCTGAGTTGGAGGGTGGTCTCAAGGCTGCGGGCAGCGCTGAGTGCGCCGGTGCCGAGGGCGTTTTCGAGCTGGAGGGAAATTTCCGCGGCGGGGCGTGCGGCGGCGGAGGCGGAGCGTGCGGCAGCGAGGCGGGACTCGGCGTCGCGGGTGCGGAGAAACGGGTGGCCGGCTTCGACGCGGGCGAGGGCATCGGTGAGCGTGAGCGGGGACTCGGCGGCGGCGTGCAGCGAAGCAGAGGCGAGGAGAAGAAGAATGAAGGAGGATGGTCGCATGGGAGAAGGACGCAGACGGTGGATTGTAAGCAGGCGGGTGCGGGAACACGCACGACACGGTGGAGCCGCGCGAGCACGCGCGGACAAGAAACAGACGGCTCGCCGGGCGAGCGCGTTAAACCGGAACGGAAAGCGAGCGCGCGGGCGGCGCTGCGCGCGTGGAAAATTGCCAAGGGCAGCCCAATTCATCGGGCGCAGCGGTGCGCTCGGGGCAGACGTGGTCTGCGGGGATCTCCGGCGGGTCGGGCAGCCGGGCAATCAGGAAGGGAGTCGCTTGGCCGACGAGTTTGGCGGCGGATACGGTCTTGATCGCGGCGCCTTCGAGGGTGTGACAGGCATCGTCGCAGTGGGCGCCAGTGTGGGCTGGGGGTGCGTGATGATGAGCCTGATCGTCGTCATGATCGTGGCAGTCAAAGGCGATTTCCAGTCCGGCCTCCTCAAACGCGCAGTGCAGGGTCGCCGGCAGCCAGAGGGCCAGGAGAGCGAAAGCAATGAGGCAGCGGAGACGAAACACGGCCAAACGAAGCGGGGAAACGGGAGCGTTTCAAGGGACGGAGCTCATGGCGGGAGCCAAGAGGCAGGGCGGTGTCAAAGTCGTTTCGCCAATCTCTCCTCGTACTCTTGATCTTTCCCATTCGTCAGGCCTTCGCCGCGGAGAGACTGGTCGGCCGGAGAGAAAGATTAAGCGAAAAAGGAAAGAGAACAATCACTGGGCGCGGGACCGACTTTGACGCCGCCCTGAACGGAGGCCTTGGAGAAGGGCCTCGAAAACGTGCAGGAGGCTTAGGGAAATCTGAGTGACCGACGCGGATCGGCGGGCGGGAAGCGGTTGGTGGATTTGGAACGAAGGCAGGCGTAGGGGCCGCGACTTCCTCGTTTGGAAGATTCACACGTAAACAAAGCCAAGGAATGATTCACAGAGGCCACGGAGCACCGATCCAGAGAACACAGAGCAAGGCAGCGAGTTTGGCTCCGTGTCATCGGGGTACATCTTGGTGCGCTCTGTAACCAAAAAATTTTGCGGAGAGTGTTGACTATCCGCGCTAGCGTCCTGCCTTTTTTAATACCGGTAGGCGGCAGACAGGATGAGGTTGCGGCCGGGTTCGTTGAGGCCGGAGCCGTGGATGCGGTAGTCGGTGTCGGTGAGGTTTTCGAGGGCGGCGGTGAGGGTGAGGGCCGCAGTGGCGCGCCAGCCGGTGCGGAGTTTGCCGACGGCGTAGCCGGGTGTACCAGTAGTTGGGATACGCTCAGTGTCGACGCGGTCGCCGGGGGCGAGGCGGGCTTGGCGCGTGGCGGCGGAGGCGGCGAGCTCCGCCCACGTGCGGGTAGTGGGCGCGTCCCAACGGAGTGAGAGGTGGCCGGTGAGCGGCATGACGCGCGAGAGCGGGGCGCGGAGGAGCAGCGAGGAATTGGAGGAAGGGAAGTAGTCGAGCTCGCCGCGCAACCAGGTGAGGACAGTGGACAATGTCCAGGTGGCGAAGAGGCGGTAGGTGCCGGCGTATTCGAGGCCTTGGACGTAGCCGGCGCCGGAGTTGCGCTTGGTGACCTCGGCGAGGCCGTCAACGAGGGCGCCGGTGGGTGTGCGGATAATCTGGTTACGGATGACGGTGTGGAAGGCGGCGATGGTGCCAGACCAGCGTTTGTGGCGGGTGCGCCAGCCGGCTTCGGCAGTGACGAAGAATTCGGGTTCGAGGCCGGGAGCGGGGGTTTCGATCTGGCCGCCCTCGGCGATGTCGAAGCGGGTGAGGTCGGAGAGATTGGGGGCGCGGAAGGATTCGGAGAGACCGGCGAAGAGATTGTGGTGGCCGGCGGAGTCGAGGCGGACGACGCCGCGGAGACTGGCGAGGACGGAGTGCCAATCGGCGGTGACGCGGGTGGTGGCGCCGGAGCGCGGGTCGCGCACGCGGCGGGCATCGGCGGCGGCGTAGTTGAAGCGGCCCCCGAGAATCAGGTCGACAGGACCGAGGCGCGGAAGGCGGTTTTCGAGATAGGCGCCGGCGAGATCGTAGGTGGCGTCGTCGGCGACGGGGCCCTGGATGTCGACGGCGTTGAGGGAACCGTCGGCGCGGTAGCGGATACTGGTGGAGTCGACGCGGTCGCGGTAGAACTCGCCGCCGTAAATCCAGCGACCGAAGGGCGAAGGGCTCTGGGCTTGGACGAAGGTGCCGAAGGTGGCGACGGCGAAGCCGGTGTCTTCGCGGCGGCGATCGTTGCGGAGGCGAAATTGATCTTCCTGTTGGCGCTGGTGGGAGACGCTCAGGTGGAGCTCGTCGACTGGGGTGGTGAGGTGGTCGGCGTGGAGTTGAACGGCGAAGAGGCGGCGCGATTGATCGAGGGAGCGTTGGAGATCGTTGCCGGGGCGGGTGCCGCGCCACGTGCTGCCGAAGACGGTGCTGTGGGTGCGCCAAGCATCGTCCTGGGTGAAGTCCTGGGCGAGGGCAGCGAGGCGGGCGTGTTGGCCGATCCGATACGCGAGGGAGGCGTCGAGGCCGGACTCGGAGTAGCCGGTGCGGGGTTGAGTGCCGGTGCCGCGGCCGGCGCGGAGGTCGTGGTAGTTTTTTTGTGACAGGCCAATCCGGCCGGCGAGGCGGTCATGAAGGCGGCCGGTGGCATCGAGGCGAGTGACGTGGGAATCGTCGGCGGAGGCGTAGCGGTGGGAAACGTGGGCGGTGGCGGGCGGGGCGGGGTAGGGCGAGGTGGATGAGGCGGAGGGAGGCTCGGAGAACGTGGGGGTGAGGCTGACGGCGTTGACGGTGCCGCCGACGGCGTCGCTGCCGTAGAGGACGGAGGCGGGGCCTTTGACGAGCTCGAGGCGCGAGAGGGAGAGCGGGTCGACGGTGCCCCAGTATTGGTTGGGGCCCTCGCGGAAGACGGAGTTGTTGAGCCGGATGCCGTCGATGAGAAGGAGCGTGCGGAAGCCGGTGAACCCGCGGATGTAGGGGGCACCCTGAGCGGAGCTGGTCTTTTGGACCATCAGGCCCGGGAGTTCTTCGAGGGCGAGGGGGAGAGTGCGGGGTCGGCGGAGGTCGAGGGTGTCGGCGGAGAGGACCGACGTAGCGAAAGGCATGTCGAACGGCGCGGTGCCGTAGCCGGTGGTGGCGACAATGACGGTCGGGAAGAGGACGGGAGCGGAGGGCGCGGTGGCGGGGGAGGTCGCGGCGAAGAGGGTGTTGGCGGTGAGCGCGACGAGGAGCGCGAGCGTGCGTGGGCGGCGGTGACTGTGGGCGGTGTGGGCGAAGCGGTCGTCAGATACGGACATGGCTGCGACTATTAGGCGGCACGCGGTGGGCCGGAGGAATTCAAATCGCGTCGTGTTACCGGAATGTTGCCAACGGCAAGGACCGCGAGGGTCGGACGCTGCGTTAGGGAGGTAGGCTGGGCGGACGGCAAAGACGGCAGTGCGGAGGGACGAGGTGAGTAAGTTTAGGGAGTCGAATGATCGGCGATTCAGGGAATGACGAAAGGGAGGAACACGGATGGACACGGACGGACACGGAAGAAGACGGATACCGGGGGCGGTAGATCGCGGCCGATACAAGAGGGCGAGGGACACACGGAAGGAATACCGCAAGGGGCGCGGATCAGACAAGCGGAAGCACGGACGGAACCACTCGCTGGCGCTCGCGGCTACGGGTGGGGCGTGGGCGGCGCGGTGCAGCGCGTGACCGAGGTCAGGAGAGTCTGGAGCCGAGCGAGCTCACGGCGGGAGGGAGCGTGGAAAAATCCCGGCAACGCGCAAGCGCTTGGGATGCGCTCAGGGAGCGAGCGTTTCGACGGCGACGGAGACGGCGCCTTTGGCGGGGCCCTGTTCGTAGGCGAGGAGAATGGCGCGGCCGTCGGGGAGGCCGAGGAGGGAGGGGAAGCGGGCATTGGGCACGTGAGGTGCCGGCGGAGGGGGCGCGAGGGAGGCGGAAAGGCGGGTGGCGATGAGGTCGGGCCCGCGTTGGAAAAATATGTGGGTGGCGGAGCCGAGCGTGGCGGCGACGGGTTGGTTACCGGGGCCGAGGGGGATTTCGGGGGCCCCGGGTTGGGCGAGGAAGACGGAGCCGGCGCGTTGCCAGATCGTCGTAAAGCTCTCGCCGGAAGTGAAGACGGTGCCGCCGTCCATCGGGCAAGCTTGGAGGAGCCAGGTGCCGGTGCCGAGTTTGGTGGTGGGTGAAAAGGCCTTCGTGCCGGCGAGGCGGGTGGTGCTCCGCATGTCGCGGGCGCCATCGACGCCGTTGCGCCACATGACGGCGAGGTCACCGCGGGCGTTGAAGTGCGCGGAAGGATGGCCGCATTCGCAGACGGCTTGGCCGGCGGGGGCGCGGTAAACGAGGTGGTTGGCGCTTCACGTGGCGCCGCCGTCGGCGGATTCGGAGGCGAAGGGTTGCGTGCGGGCGCCGGGGATGTCGCGGAGGTCGAGCCACGTGGTGAAGAGGCGGCCGTCGGGGGCGACGGCGAGGGCGTGCAGGCCCTCGCGGGCGCTGCGGGGAACGTCGTTGATGAGGACGGGGCCGCGCCAGGACTTGCCGGCGTCTTTGGAGTGGAAGGGGAACAGTTCGCCGGCCATCGCGGTGATCGTCACGGTGTCGCCGTGGGCGGCGATCCGCGGACCGCGGCGGCGGCCGAGCATGAGGGAGGGGAGGGCGGCGGCGCGGTCGGGCGGGGCGAAGGTGGCGCCGGCATCGTTGGAGCGGGCGATAAAAATTTCGGGGCCGCGACCGAAGGTGAGGTAGACGCGGCCGGTGGCGGTGGCGCCGAGTTGGGGTTGAGCGGCGTCCGGGAATTCGGTGCCGGGAGCGGCGGTGGTCGCGACGACGGTCGTGATGAGGACGGAGAGGAAGCGGTAGAGGGGGAGACGGAGCGAGGGGGAGAAGAGGCGAGTAGGGAGGCGCATGGGATGGAAGGGGAAGGGATGACCACAAAAAAAGAGGTACAAAAATCGGAGAGGGCGGGAGCTCAACCGGCGGCGGGCGGCGGAGGGGGCTAGGAAATCGGACGGAGGATTATCCGGTGGGTTGAGTGGCGGGAGTGGCGGAAGGGAGAGGGGCCGCGGCGGCTTGGCGGGCGAGTTTGCGTTCCCAGAACCAGGTGAAGAAGACGGGGACGGAGAAGAGGGAGACGATGTCGAAGATCATGCCGCCGACGACGGGGAGGACCATGGGCTGCATGAGTTCGGATCCGCGGCCGGTGGCCCAGAGGACGGGGATGAGCGAGAGGAGGGTGGTGGCGTTGGTCATGATCGCGGGGCGGCGGCGGCGGAGACCGGCGTGGAAGACGCGGGCGTGGACTTCGGCGATGTCGCGGGGGGGAGTTTTGAACTGCTCCTGGATGTAGGTGCCGAGCAGAATGCCGTCGTTGAACATGACGCCGAGGAGCACGATGAAGCCGACGATGACGGCGGTGGTGAGTTCGGCGCCCCACCACCAGACGAAGAAGAAGCCGCCGGCGGTGGTGACGCTGGCGTTGGCAAGGATGATGATACTCGTGATGAGCCAAGAGCGGGTGCCGATGTAGATCAGGATTACCATGACGCCGAGCGAGGCGGCGATGATCCAGCGCAGGGAGGCGTCGGCTTTGAGTTTTTGTTCGTAGCGGCCGACCCAGCGGAAGGTGGCGCCGCGGGGGAGTTCGAGTTGGCCGGAGGAGAGGGCGGCGCGGAGGCGGGCGTCGGCGTCGCGGACGACTTCAACTTCGCCGCGGCCCTGGGCGTTGAGGAGGACGTATTGCGTGCGCTGGCCGGCTTCGGAGCGGATGGCCATTGGGCCGATGGTGTAGGTGAGGCCGGCTTCGCTGGGGCGTTCGCTGATGACGGAGACAGCGAGAGGGGGAGAGGGGGAGAGGATGGCGGGGAGGGGTTCGCCGGCGGGGAGGGTGAGTTCGGCGCGGGTGGGGGAGAGGAGGGTGAGGTTGCGCTGGTGGGTGAGGGAGAGTTGAGAGCTGAGCGTTGAGGGATGAGCGGCGGAGGAAAAGTCGAGGGTGTAGACGGTGGGCGAGGCGAGGAGGCTGGAGAGGGGGATGGCGCCGTGGGCGCCGGTGACGGGGACTTGGACTTGAGTGAGTTCGTCGGGGTCGTCGCGGCGTTCGCGGAGGTAGCGGATGCGGACCGGATAACGGAGCGCGCCTTCGACGCTGTACGTGAGGGCCATCCCGCCGAGGGCGGTTTCGACGGTGCGCATGACCTGCTCGGTAGTGAGGCCGAAGCGGGCGAGTTTAGCGGGGTCGAGGCGGACTTCGGCGTAGGGTTTGCCGCCCTCGCGCTGCATCTGGACATCGGCTGAGCCGGGCGTGGTCTGGATGATTTTTTCGGCTTTTTCGGCGAAGCTTTCGAGGGCGTCGGAGTCGTCGCCGAGGACTTGGAGGGCGATGAGGCTGCGGATACCGGTGGAGAGCATGACGACGCGCGTCTCGATGGGCTGGAGCCAGCTCGGGGCGACGCCGGGAATAGCGGTGATGGCGGCGAGGGCGGCGCGGACCTCGGCGAGGGTGCGCGGGCGTTTGCGTTCGATGCCGTCGGGGTCGGCGATGGCGTGGACGGGCCACTCGGCGTAAGGTTTAAGGAGGACGACGGTCTCGATCATGCCGAGAGGGGCGGGGTCGAGGGCGGTTTCGGCGCGTCCCATTTTTCCCATGACGCTGGCAACCTCGGGGACGGATTCGATGAGGCGGTTTTGCGCGAGCATGATACGCTGGGCTTCGCCGAGTCCGCCGGTGGCGGGGATCGACGGCATGAAGAGGAGGCTGCCCTCGTCGAGGGGCGGGAGGAAACTGGAGCCGACGCCGGGGAAGGCGCGCGTGAGGGCTTGGTCGAGGGTGGTGCGCGAGAGATCGGCGCCGACGAGGGCGAAGGATTGGCGGAGGGGCCAGCTGACGGTCTGCCAGCCGAGGCCGAGGAGGTAGCCGCCGAACGCGAGTGCGGCGATGGCGACGGTGAAGGTGACCTTGTGGCGCTGGATGTGATTATAGGCCCACTCGTAGGCGACGTGGATGGCGTGGCTGGCGGGATTCTCCTCGTAGTGGACGAGTTTCTCGCGGCCGATGCGCCACACGGTGAGGGCGACGGCGGCGGCGAAGAACGGCGCGAAAAGCCAGCCGGGGATGGTGAGCGCCCAGCGGTTGTAATCGAGGGGGAAGCTCCAGCCGTCGCGGATGAACCAGCCGAAGGCGAGGCCGCCGGCGAGACCGGCGAGGGCGCAGAGAAGGGGTTTGCGGATGTGCCACGGCGGGAGGAGCAGGCGGCAGAGGACGGGGACGAGGAGCGTGCCGAAGAGGACGGCGCCGCTGATCGCGAGGGATTTCGTGAGCGCAAGCGGGGCGAAGAGACGGCCGGCCTGGTCCTCGAGGGCGAAGATCGGGAGGAAGCCCATGACGGTGGTGGCGGCGGAGGTGAGGAGCGGGCGCGCGACTTCTTGGGCGGCGGTGATGACTGCTTGCGTGATCTCGGGATCGAACGGCGAGGTGGGCATGGTGCGGCCCTCGCGGCGGCATTTCTCCTGCAGATCGACGAGATGCTGCGTGATATTTTCCGTCATGATGATGCCGAAATCGACCATCACGCCGATGGCGATGGCGAGGCCGGCGAGGCTCATGATGTTGGCGCCGACGCCGGCGAGGCGCATGACAAGAAACGTGAA
>SYGN01000154.1 GCA_005799525.1 Opitutaceae bacterium
GAGGAGGCCGACGACTTCGCCGGCGCGAAAGTGAACACTGACACTAGCAACGACGGTGCGCGCACCGAATGATTTGACCAGACCCTCGGTCGTGATTTCAGAGGTGGCAGAGACGGTGGTGCTCATTGCGGGGAAGCGGGCTTGGGCGCGATCGGCACGGTGATGGGGACGGAGATGGAGCCAGACGCGGGACCGAAGGAGGGATTTGGGCTTGGCGATTTGAGGTCAGGGGCGGCGGGGGCGGGGACTTTGGATTTGTCTTTGCCGGGGCCAAGATCGCGCAAGGGTGGGAGGACGAAACGCGGACTCGTAATGACGGCGCGTTGTTGACCGCGTTCGAGGATCATTTCAGGTCCGCTGCCAGCGTAGCGGCCGTCCTTGCTGCGGACCGTAGCGGGATTGCCAGTGAGGATGACTTTATCTTCGCCGGGGAGAACTTCGGCGCGATCGCAGATGGCCTCACGGTCATTTTGCACGAGGCGGACGTGGCCGGTGGCGATGAGGGATTTGAAATTTTCCTGTTTGCCGAGGGTCGCTTTCGGATCGCCGCTGCGCTTGGCGACGACCACGAGACGGTCGCAGGTCAGCCGGAGATTCGTGCCGACGACGACGACTTGGTCTTGGAAAGTGAATACGGTTTCGGTGGCGGTGCTGATCATTTCGGCCGGGCCTGCGCTAGTGATTTCCGTGGGAATCGGCGCGATCAGAGGTTCGGGCGGAGTGACGGTTGCCGCGGGTGTGGGAATCGCCTGCCAGCAGGCTCCTGCAACACACAGCAGACGGAGGAAGGTGCGGGCGGACTTCATTTCAAGATGTCGTTTAGTTGGGCGCGGAAAACGACGCGTACGTTGCGGGCGAGAGAAACTTTTTTGCCGAGATGGTCGTAGGTCCAGCCTTCGCCGGTGACCTCGATATCGTCGCGGATGAGACGGACGGATTTTTCGCCGGTGGCGCGTTTTTCTTTCGGGAGAAAAATGGCGGCCGGACTTAGGAGGATCGTCTCGACGTGAGCGGCGGCGTCGCCGGAGAAGACGGTAATGCTGAGGTCGGTAACGTCGATGCGCGCAGGGCCGACCGGGCGCACCTCGGAGCCGCGGAGGGTCATGGTGCGGAAGCCATCCTTCGCCTTGAAGAGCGGAAGAATCCAGTTTTTTGCGGGAACGGCGACGGGGGCGGGTGGGGCGGGCGCCGCGGGGGAAGGCGCGGATGGTGGAGTCTGCGTGCGGCTCGCGAGCACGGCGGAACTCAAGGCGGCGAGCGCGGCAAACAGTGCGATTGATGATTTTGGGCGATTCACGTGAAGGCGCGCTAGACCCGGGCGGCGAGGATGTGTTCGCAGATTTCGCGCACCGCGCCGAGGCCGGCGGGGCGGGTGGGCACGAGGTCAGCGGCTGCGAGGGCGGCCGACATGGAACCGGTGGGGGCGACGCCAATGCCGGCCCAAGCAATGGCCGGCGCATCAATGTCGTCGTCGCCCATGTAGACGCATTGGGCGGCGGTGAGGCCGAGGGCGGTGGCGAGCTCTTGGAGAGCGGAGAGTTTGTCGATGCGGCCTTGGATGAGGTGCGGGACTTTGAGTTCAGTGGCGCGGGCGGTGGTGGCGCCGGAGGGTCGGCCGCTGATCCACGCGACGATGACGCCGGCTTTGTTCAGGCGAACGAGACCCATACCGTCGAGGATGGAGAACGATTTGGTCTCGGTACCGTCCGGGGAAATTTGCACCGTGCCATCGGTGAGCACGCCGTCGACGTCCATGGCGAAGAGGCGAATGGCGGACCAGCGAGTCGGACTGATAGTGGCGGAGGCGAGCATGGATGAATTTCAGTTTCTAGCCCGCATTAATTACACTTTTCTGACGAAAATTTTTTTCACAGAGCGCACAGAGGTCCGAACCGAGGTCACGGAGCCAAACACCTTGTCCGCTCTGTGACTCCTGTGGGCTGGGCTCCGTGCTCTCTGTGAAATGCATTGGGTCAAGTTGGGTGTGAAATATCCGGGCTAGGAGGGTGACCGCGTTGGGGAGGGGTGCAACAACGTCAGCGGTGGGGTCACCCCATCCACTCCGTGATGCGTTCGATGATTTTTTCCTGCGTTGGGCGGAAGGCTTGTTCGAGCTCGGGGGCGAAGGGGACGGGGAGGTCGAGCGAGGCGACGCGGAGCGGAGCGGCTTGGAGGGAGGAGAAATGTTTTTCCGTAAGACGGGCGACGAGTTCGGCGCCGAAGCCGTGGGCGCGGCGGCCTTCGTGCAGGACGATGAGGCGTCCCGTGCGGGCGAGGGAGCGTTCGATGGCTTCGAGTTTCAACGGCGAGAGCGCGCGGAGATCGAAGAGGTCGAATGACTTTTCATATTCGGCGGAGAAATAATCGGAGGCTACCTCAGCGAGGTGAACCATTTCACCGTAGGTCACGAAGGTTGCGAAGTCGCCGGTGCGGAGCTGCCGGGGCGTCCAGACGGCGCGGTAGTGGGCGTCCCAGGACACGGGTGCTTTTCCTCGGCGGTAGAGGGCTTTGTGCTCGAAGATGAGGACGGGGTTGTGGTCTTCGTAGGCGGCGAGGAGGGCGTTGAACGCGTCTTGGGGTGTGCTCGGGTAGAGGGCCTTGAGGCCGGGCATCGACAGCAGACACGAGTCGAGTTCTTGCGAATGGAACGAGCCGAAAGTGAGGCCACCGCCGGTTGGCAGGCGGAATACGATGGGCACGGCCGCACCGGAACGAAAGTGGTAGGTGGCGGCATTGAGCGTGATCTGCGTCGCGGCCTCGGTGACGAAATCCGCGAACTGGAATTCTTCGATGGGGCGGTGGCCGTTGAGTGCGAGGCCGACTGCGTAGCCGGTGCAGGCACTTTCGGCGAGGGGGGTATTGAAGACGCGCGGGCGGCCGAAGTCAGCGAGGAGTCCGTCGGTCACTTTGAAGGCCCCGCCGTAGGTCGCGATGTCTTGTCCGAGGACGAGCGACTCGGGGCGCTCGGTGAGGATTTTCCGGTGCGCGGCGTTGAGGGCTTGGGCGAGGTTGAGTTGAGCGTCGAGCGAGGAGGGTTGAGAGCGGTCGGAACCGAGCGACGGGACCCACGGGAGGGGCGGGGAGGGCGGCGCGAAGAGGTCCGCCTCCATCGCGGCGACGTCGCCGGTGGGACGTGGCGTGGCGAGGGAGGTTTTCACGCAGGCTTCGAGAAATCCGGAAAGTTCCACGTCGACAGCGTCGAGTGAAGCGGTGCCCAGCTTAGCGGCGAGTTGCGCGCGAAGTTTTGGAAGGGGGTCGAGCGCGAAGAATTCGTCGGACTCGCCGGACTTCAAGTAGTCGCACGTATCATACGCAGCGTGACCGCGGAGTCGGAGGGTGTGGGCCTCGATGAGCATCGGCCGCGACGTGGCGCGGATTTTTTCGATGGCGGCGGCGAACGTGCGGGTCGTGGCGGCAACGTCGGTCGTGGTATCGAGGGCAAAACCTTCGATGCCGTAGCCAGCGGCGCGGCGCCAGAGCGCGGTGTCGGGGGCGAATTGCTCGGCCACTGGCGTTGAGTAGGCGTAGCGGTTGTTCTCGATCACGAAGAGAATCGGGAGCGAGAGGAGCGAGGCGAGGTTGAGGGTCTCGTGGACGTCACCAGTGCTGGAGGCGCCGTCGCCGAAGAACGCGAAGCCGACGGCGGGCCGGCCCAAGCGGCGTTGGGAGTCGGTAGCGCCGGCGACGTTGGAAACCATCGCACCGAGATGGCTGATCATCGGGAGTGAGCGAGCGGCGGGGTCGCCGTGGTGAATGTTCCCTTCACGGCCCTTCGTGGGGCTGGCGGTGTTGGCGAAATACTGGTTGAGATGATCGCAGAGATGGCCGCTCCAGACGAGGTGACCGCCGAAGCCGCGGTGAGTGAAAGAAATGACGTCGGTGGCCTTGTCGGCGAGGAGGGCGAGGGGGACGATGAGACCCTCGTTGCCCTGGCCGCCGGTGACGGTGCCGCGAATCAGGCCCTGGCGAAAAAGTTCGAGGATGCGGTTGTCGCTAGTGCGCGCGAGTTGCATCCAAGCGTAGATGCGGAGGAGAGCGGAGGAGGGAAGGGTCTCGAGTTCCGCAGCGTGCAAGGTGCGCATGAGGAGGGCGGGAGGAAGAGGGAAGGCCATGAACTTTGAAGCGGACCGTGAAGGTGGGCCGCGGAGTGGGCAAGCGAGAGATTTTCCGCGGCGATTTTTCGCGGCGTGGCTGCGGCAGCGAAACGAACCCCAGCGAATGAGTCGTGAGCAAGCGCGCTCCCACCGTGGGCAGCACGGCGAATGCCTCTACAAGGACAGAGGCGATGTCGGCTCGACCCGTATTTTGGAGTAGACCGATGCAAAGGAATGGGTACGAGAGAATGGATCCGGAGGTGTTAAATGCTCTCACCGCAGTTCCAGCAGGGCGCTGAGCCGATCAATCACTTTCCGTCAGCTGATTCGGGCAAGGTGGTGGGGCTGCATGGAAACGGCTTCACGATGACGGCGTTGATCAGTAATCTGAAGGTTACAGCGCGGTTACATTTCACAGGAAATGGTGGATCGACTATGGTCTACCTCGACAAGAAAATGGGCCTCGACACTCTGATTCTAAAATCTATGCCAACCCGATTTATTTTACTAGCGCTCGGCATCCTGCAACTCGTCGCGCGCACAGCGGCGCAGAGTGGAGGGGGCACTCGCGCGGCCGGCGCATCGGCCGACGAAGCGGTAAAACTGGAGGTATTCACCGTTACCGGCTCCAACATCCGCCGGGTTGATGCCGAGACAGCACTGCCGGTGACCGTCATCGATAAAAGTGAGCTCGACGCACGGGGTGCGGCGACGATGGCAGAACTGTTTGAGACGCTCGGTGCGGCCGAGATCTCCGGTATCACCGAGATTAACAATGGTCCGCAGCTTGCACGGGGCGACGTTGCTTCGATCGACCTGCGCGGAATCGGCTCGGGCAGCACGCTCACCTTGCTCAATGGCCGCCGCATGGCGCCGCATCCGATCTCGATGGCGGAAAACGGCGTGCCCTCGCTCGCGGTGAACATCAATACGATCCCGCGTGCGATGGTGGACCGCGTGGAGATTCTCCGCGATGGCGCTTCCGCGATTTACGGTTCAGACGCGGCGGCCGGCGTGATCAATAATCTCGTGTCGCGCACCTTCGTCGGCCGCGGAATGACGTTAAAGGCCTCGGCGACGCAACACGGCGGGGCGAATGAGTTCAACGCGACGATGTTCGACGGATTTAAGCGCGGGAAGACGCATATTTCGCTCTCGCTCGATTATTTTCATCGTGACGCGCTGGCGGCGCACGATCGCGATTGGGCGAAGAATTCCGACCTGCGGGTGAGTCGCCAACTGCCGGCACCATGGAATGGGATTCCCTTGGTGGATCCGTCGTCGGCGACGGGGGCATTGTTCGCCCGCGATAATGATTTTCGAAATGCGAACGCGACGAACCAGTGGGGCCAGTGGCAGCGCGGGACGATACAGTCGGATTTTCTTACGTTCGTCGGAGCGCGCCCGCCGGGGAACACGGGTATCACAACGAGCACTACGCCGCCCACCGGCGTCGCGACGATGTCTGCGGACGGAATATTTTTCCTCTGGCCGAGTCCGACGGGCGTGAGCTTCAAACAAACAGCGCTTTCGACGAATATCGACAACCCAGAGAACGCCACGTTCTCGAATTGGAACAAGTGGAAGCTGCTCGTGCCCGCCACTGACCGCGTGCAGTTCGCGACGTTCGTCGATCATCCGATCAACGAAAATCTCAGTGCGTTTGGGGACCTCTTGTTCTACCGCGCCTACAGCCGCACGGGGCGCGAGCCGGTGAATTTTAAGAATACGGACGACCAAGGAATCTACCTGCCGGCGACGAACCCGTGGAATCCGTTTGGTGTCCGTTTCTACAGTTTGTCGGGCGCGCCGAATGCCGATGGCACGCCGCGCCTGACGGGCGCGCCGGCCGACGTTTCGCTCTGGACGGGCATTTCTCCCGGGCAAAACACCGGCGAC
Source organism: Opitutaceae bacterium (assembly GCA_005799525.1). Taxonomy (GTDB): domain Bacteria; phylum Verrucomicrobiota; class Verrucomicrobiia; order Opitutales; family Opitutaceae; genus GAS368. Next base: position 5,994 of record SYGN01000154.1, read on the forward strand.
GGTTTCAAGCCGCGCGTGACGGAGGTGCGCACGTATTCGTGGCGGGTGCTCGGTGGTCTGCGCGGGAAATTCGGCGGCAGCTGGCAGTGGGAATCCGCGGTGGTCGGTTCCGGTTCGCAAACGCACGAATACGAGCATTTTCAGGTGCGCGAGTCGCTCTTACGCCGGGCGCTCGCCCGCACGGATGCTACGGCGTTCAACCCGTTTCCCGTCACCTTCAAGATCGTCAACGGCCAGATCGTCGTCGACCAGCTCTTTAAAAATCCGGCGGCGGTGATCGATGGCGTGCACGGGGACGAGGACCGGTTTGGCCGGACGGGATTGTTGATGTGGGATGCCAAGGTGAACGGTCAGCTGGGGCGTGTTTTCAACGGCGGCAGAATCGGCGTCGCGACCGGCACGGAGGTGCGCTACGAAACCTATGCCGACAAACGCGCAAGCTACGTCGGCCTGAATCCGCCGGGCTCTGGCAGCGAGTTTCCCTTCCTGCGCGAAGGGGACAACGACTTCCTCGCGCTGAGTTCGAATGTGCCGATCAGCGCGCACCAGACGATTTTCGCCAGCTACGTTGAGGCGGCGTTTCCTTTCGTCACCCGCGACAACCGCAAGCCCCTCGTCGAGGCGCTCGAGGTCACGCTCGCGGGACGCTACGAGCATTTTTCGATTCACGGCCAGACGACGAAGCCGAAAGCGAGTGTCGTGTGGAAGCCGGCGAGTTTCCTCAAACTACGCGCCTCGGTGGCCGAATCGTTTCGCGCGCCGAATCTGGTGCAGACGAACATCACGCCGTTGCGCCGCCAGGTTAGCGCCGACGATCCGTATCGGTTCGAAGTCACCGCGCTGCCGGCCGACGGCACGGCGCAGCGCACCTCTTATCGTCAAGGAAACCAAAGTCTCAAACCGGAGGAGGCCAAGACATGGGTGGCCGGCTTGGTGGTCGAAGTGCCGAAGGTGCGCGGCCTCTCGTTTGCGTTCGATTATTTTCACCTCAATCAAAACAAGGTGATCGAGAATTTCGGGGCCGGTCCGGCCATCGACCTCGATGAAATCATCCTCGATCTCGCCACGAAGGCGGAGTTGGCGAAGGGCACGCTGATCGACCAGATCGACCTTGGCTCTGGCACGGCAAACTATAAAGGCTCCAGTAAAATCATTCGCAAGCCGGTATCCGCAGCGGATCGTGCAGCGTTTGCGGCCTACAACGCGAGACAGGCCACTAACAATAGTCGTCGCGCACCGGTCGGTGAGTTTATCAGTGTGATCGACGACTACCTCAATCTGAGCGGACGCGACATCCAAGGCTACGAGTTAGGGGTGCAATGGCGCGGACCGAAAACGCGCCTCGGTCAGTTCTCGATGAGCAGCGAGGCGACGCATTATGTGCTCCGCCGCTCCAAGGCCGACGAAGTCTCGCCGATTCTCGACGAACTCGAGCGCAACGGGCGCGCGACCTGGCGCGCGAATGCGTCGCTCTCGTGGCGGCAAGGACCGGTCGCTGCCGGTTGGTTTACCAGCTACTTTGGCTCCTTTGTCGACACGTCGGCCGCGACGACCGAACCGATCTATCGCGCCTTGGGTTTTCCGAATTACATCAAAGTTTTCAACGACAACGGCGTCACGCGGTATTTGCTGCGGATCGATCCGTCGTTCAACCACAACGCGTGGCTGTCCTACCGTTTTGACAAGAGTGCTCGCGGTTGGCTGCGTGGCGTGACGGTGCGCAGCGGGATCAACAACGTCTTCGACCGCGCGCCGCAGCTCGCCGACGAGCAATATGGATTCTTCTCGGGAAGTGCCAATCCGCGCGGGCGGCAGTTCACGACCGATGTCTCCCGTAAGTTTTGATTTTGCGAGGGGACGCCGCGACGCAGGTGCGCAGGCTTGTCGCCCGGCTGAAAATAACTGCACACTCCTAGGACGTGATTTCGCTCCTTAAGCCTGCTCCGGCGAGCGTCCCTCTGCCGGTCGACCTGATCGATCCGCACTATCGCCGCCTGCGGTGGCAGGTGTTTGCGGGGATTTTTGTGGGCTACGCGGGCTTCTATCTGGTGCGAAATAATTTTTCGCTCGCGCTGCCGGCAATCCTCAAGGCGCATCCGGAGTTCACCAAAGTGCAACTGGGCTGGGCGATGACCGGACTTTCCGTGGCGTATGGGATTTCCAAATTCATTATGGGCTCGGTGTCGGACCGCAGCAATCCACGCTGGTTTATGGCGCTGGGATTGTTGCTCACGAGCGGCGTCACGTTCGCTTTCGGCACGGTCCCGGCGATCTACGACTCGCTAGCGTTGATCATCGCGTTGCAGACGCTCAACGGTTGGTTCAATGGCATGGGCTGGCCGCCGTGCGGGAAAACGATGGTGCACGGGTGGAGCACCCAAGAGCGCGGCAAAATCGTCGCGACGTGGAACGTCGCGCACAATTTCGGTGGGGCGCTGGTTGCGGTGTTCGCCACGTGGGCGGTGGTGCGGTTTGGTCATTGGGGGGCGACGTTTTATTTTAATGCGGCGATCGCGGCCGGGGTGGCGGGATTGATTCTGCTCCTCTTGCGCGACACCCCGCAGAGCTGCGGGCTGCCGCCGATCGAGGAGTATAAAAAAGACTACCCGCCGAACTACTCGGCCCGACACGAGCGCACGTTTACCTTCAAGGAAATTTTTCGCGGCCACGTGTTGAACAATAAATTTCTGTGGGCGATCGCGATTGCAAACGCATTTGTGTATTTCGTGCGCTTCGGGGTGGTAAACTGGATACCGACCTATCTGCAGACGGCGAAAGGCTTCAACTTTAAGGAATCTGGCTGGGCGTGGACGGCGTTTGAGCTGGCGGGTATTCCCGGAACCCTGCTCTGCGGTTGGATTTCCGACCGGGTGTTCAAGGCGCGGCGGGCCCCGGCGACGATTTTGTTTATGGGTCTTACGCTCGTCGGTTTGGTCGTTTACGGTTTGAATGGCCGCGGACCGTATTGGATCGATATGGCCGCGCTGATCGCGATTGGGTTTTTCATTTACGGGCCGATTATGATGATTGGGTTGCACGCCCTCGATCTTGTACCGAAGAAAGCCGCTGGCACGGCGGCGGGGTTCACGGGGTTTTTCGGCTACTTCCTCGGTTCGGCACCTTCGGGCGCGGGCGTGGGTTGGATCGCGGATACGTGGGGTTGGAACGGAGTGTTTGGCACGATGATGGTGTGCTGTGTGCTGACGATGGTGTTTAGTGCGATGACGCTGGGGCGGAAGCGAACGTAGAGGAGCCCGCTGGCGGGCGTTTATTTTACACATGAAATCGAAAACCACCGATCATCGCCCGCCAGCGGGCTCCTACCTGTCGTTACTTGGCGTTTTTTTCGCGTGCGCGGCTTCGGCTCTCGCGGCGGAAACGCGACCACTCGTCATCGCGCATCGGGGTGCGAGCGGTTACCTGCCCGAGCACACGCAGGCGGCGAAGACCTTAGCTTACGGGCTCGGCGCGGATTTTCTTGAGCAGGACATCGTGCTGACGAAGGACGATGTACCGGTCGTGTTGCATGATATTTACCTCGATACAGTGACGGATGTGGCCAAGCGATTCCCGGACCGAAAGCGTGCCGATGGGCGCTTCTATGTGCTCGATCTTACGCTCGCGGAACTCAAGCAACTGCGGGTGGCGGAGCGCTTCAACGCCAAGACGGGCAAGGCGGTTTTTGCGAAGCGTTATCCGTCGGAGACCGCGGCGGCGGAGTTTCATGTTTCGACGCTGGAGGAAGAGCTGCAACTCATCCAAGGCCTGAATCGCAGCCTGGGCCGCAACGTGGGTATCTACCCGGAGATCAAACAACCGAAATGGCATCGCGAGCAGGGTCACGACATCAGCCGCGTCGTGCTCCCCATCCTTGCACGCCACGGCTACGCGACGAAGTCGGCCTCGTGCTTTCTTCAGTGTTTCGAACTGACTGAAGTGAGGCGCATCCGGGTCGAACTCGGATGGAAAGGTCGTTTGGTGATGCTGCTTAATGGGCGAGGCCAAAACGTGGACGGAGTCGACCATGACACGCTCTGCACGGCGGAGGGCTTGCAGGAGCTGGCGGCGATTGTGGACGGCATTGGTCCGGCGATCGGGCGCATCGTCACGTGGTCGAGTGCGACCGAAAAAAAACTGACCAACTTGGTGAAGTGGGCTCACGCGAGCGGGCTCGTGGTGCATCCCTACACGATCCGCGTGGATGATTTGCCGAAGAATTGTCCGTCGGCGGACGCGCTGCATGCGGCGCTGTTTCGCGATGCGGGGAGCGACGGGGTGTTTACCGATTTTACGGATCTGACGCTGGCGTGGTTGCGGAAATAGGGGTGCGCGTGCGGTTGTCGAATCACCACTCGCTCACGCTCGCAGCTACCAGCAGTCAAAAACTCAAATGACGTTGGGATGACTTGTGGGCGAGCACACGACTGATCGGGCCGGAGTTCCGGCGGGCCGCGATTTCACCGACGTCCGGCGGCGAACCAGTCTTTCGCGGCGGCGAGATCTTGAGGGGTGAACTGGTGGCTGGCGGGGATGAAATCAATCGTGGCATCAGCGCCGCCAGCGCGGAGGAGGTGGGCGATGCGGGGCGGATGATCGAGCGGAACAAGCGGGTCGACGCTGCCGTTGAGGAGCAGCGCGCGTTTGCCCGTGAGCGAGCCGGGGGCGGCGGTTTGATCGAGCACGACCATGCCGCGCAGCAAGATTGCTTGAGCGAGGAGTTCCGGCCGCAGGAGCATCAGCGTGACGGAGATATTGGCGCCGTTGGAAAAGCCCACCGACGTGAGGCGCGGCAGTCCGAACGCGTAGCGTTTTTCAGCGGCTACGAGAAAATCGGCGAGGGCGTGGGTGCGTTGGATGATCTCAGCGGGATCGAAAACGCCCTCGGCAATGCGGGCAAAGAAGCGCGCGGCGCCGTTTTCGCTGACATTTCCTCGGGGGCTGAGCAGAGCGGAGCCCGGGGAGATCGCGCGACCGAGGCGGAGAAGATCGTGTTCGGTGCCGCCGGTCCCGTGGAGCAGCAGCAGGGGCGGCGCGGACGGATCGGTGCCAGGCTCGAAAATATGCTCGTAGGCAAGTGACATGTGGCCGTTTGACGGTGCGGCCTGAAATTGGATGCAGTGAAAGCCAAATGCAACGTGGCGCGGAATGGGCCGGAGAGCAAAACAACGGTCGTGGACGGTGCCCAGAGCTAGCCAGCGGTCGTTAAATGAACGCTGAGCGCGCGCCGACAGCGGGGCGACGGCGAGCGCTGGCTGGTCCACTCGCTGGCGCTCGCGGCTACGGGGCGGGCCGTGGAACTACGCGGGGCTCAGACCGCGTCGATTTTTTGAATGCGAGCGAGGTGGCGGCCACCTTCGAATTCGGTCGCGAGCCAGACTTTCACAATGTGCAGGGCCTCGGCTTCGGTCACGGTACGCTGGCCAAGGGAGAGGCAGTTGCCGTCATTGTGAGTGCGGTTCCAGATTGCGACTTGTTCGTTCCAACACAGGCCGCAGCGGATGCCCTTCACGCGGTTGGCGACGATGGCTTCGCCGTTGCCAGAGCCGCCGAGGACGATGCCGCGTTGGTATTCGCCGCGGGCGACGGCTTCGGCGGTGGGCCGGATAAAATCGGGGTAGTCGCAGCTGGCGTCGGCATGCGTACCAAAGTCGCGCACCGTATGGCCCTCGGCGAGGAGCAGGGCTTTAATGGCTTCTTTGTAAGCGAAGCCGGCGTGGTCGGAGCCGATGGCGATGGTGAACAGTTTCATGGCGAGAGACAGGTGACGGGTGACGGTGAGCAGGACAAGTCAGGAGGAGGGAGTGATGATGTTCCAGAAGGCGGGGGCGTCGGCCAGATCTGCGAGAAGGGCGTCGGGGGAGTGCGCAGCGAGTTCAGCGTTCGTGTGGGTGCCGGTGGCGACAGCGATCACGTTGGCGCCGATCACGCGGGCGCAGGCGATGTCGTGCGGAGTGTCACCGATAATCCACGTGCGTGTAGGGGAAAAATGGACACCAGTGTGGGCATGAGCGCGGCGGAGGGCGTGGGGTCCGAGCTCGTTGCGGAACTCGCTGTCGTCGGCGAAGGCACCGAAGGGAAAGTGGTCCCACAGACCGTGGTGGCTGAGTTTCGTGCGGGCGCCGCGCTCGGCGTTGCCGGTGAGCAGGCCTTGGGCGACGTCGGGACGTGCGCCAGCGGTGGCCAGGAGTGCGCGCACGCCAGGAAGGACGCGGGCGTGGGGATTGGCGAGCTCGGCGGGCAGTTCGGCGAGGTAGCCGTCGAGGAAACGGGTAAAGTTTTCCTGGGTGGCGGGCAGCCCAAATTTCCCAAAGATGCGCCGCATAATCCAGCGGTCGGTGCGGCCTCCGAAATCGATGTCCTCGAGGGAGCCGTCGATCGCGAAGGTGCGGAGCAGCGCGGTGCGGAGCGCGCGCATGCCGGCGCCGCCGGAGGCTACGAGGGTACCATCGATATCCCAGAGCAGAAGTGTGTTCACGGAAAAACCTGAAACGGCAGCGGGCTACCGCGCAGGACGCGAGCAAATGTGTCAGGGTGGCGCGGAAAGATAACGAGAACGATTAGGGAATTGACTTTGACGAGGCCGGGACGTCAACGGCGCAGAGCTTCGGCGAGATTGACAGAGCAGGCGGAGGTGAAAACAACCGCGCGTGCCGATCACACTCTCACCGCAGGGCCACTTGCACCTTGATGAAACGGTGGTCGGCGGCTTGGAGCCGCGGCTGGCGCGCGGGTTGCGCGACGCGGCGGGGCAATCCTCGGCGCAGGTGTTACTGGTGTTGGCGACGCACGGGTTGGGGGTCGCGTTGCCGCCGGCGGGGGCGTTTTGGCGGGAGCTGGGACGACGTTATTTTACGAAGCTCTGTCACGCGCCGGAGCTGGCGGCAGTGACGGTCATCGGTGCGCCGCCGGACGAGGAGTTGCAGGCGCTGGCGGACGGCGCGCCGCCGATGGTCGGGGCGGAGTATTTGCGGGTGGAGACCCTGAGACGTTTGTGGGGCGAGCTGGATGCGGCGGCGCTCGGCGCGATGCGGGCCGAGGCGGGAGGGCCGGCGGCGTGGCTCGCGGCGCAGAATCCGCTCTGGCGGCAGGTGGGGCGGGTGACGTTTCATTTGGCGGAAAACAAACGCGATGCGGAGCGACCGTTTGCGTTTCTGGCGACCTATACGCACCGCTTGTCGGAGCAGGCCAAACCGCAATACCTGCCGCTGGGGCGAGCGTTGCAGGAGTATGCGGGGGCGGGGAATCGGGCGGCGTTGCTGACCTTACTTGCGCCGGTGCAGCGGGCGGCGGAGCAGAGCACGTTGGCGCGGGAGCTGGTGGAGTCGCAGCGGGTGTTTCAGCCGCAGACGTGGACGGCGCGGGAGGCGCATCGTTTTCTGTGCGACGTGGCGCTCTTTGAGGCCAGTGGGCTGTTGGTGCGCATCCCAGATTGGTGGAAGGCGGGGCGGCCGTCGCGGCCGACGGTGAATGTGACGGTGGGCGGGAAAAAAGCGGCGGGTCTGGGGCTGGATGCGTTGTGGGATTTCAAAGTGGCGCTCACGCTCGACGGTGAGGCGGTGACGGACGAGGAGTGGGCGCGGATTGCAGCGGCGGATGCGGGGCTCGTGTTGCTCAAGGGCAAGTGGGTGGAGGTGGACCGGGCGAAGCTGGAGGGCGTGCTCGCGCACTGGAAAATGCTGGAGCGGGGGCGGCGCGACGGGGGGGTGTCGTTTGCGGAAGGGTTGCGGATGCTGGCGGGCGCCACGCCGGACGGGATGGGCGCGCCGGAAGCGGCGAGCGCGGAGGTGCGCGCGTGGTCGCAGGTGAAGGCGGGCGATTGGCTCGAGCGCACCCTCGCGGAATTGCGGCAACCGGGGACGGGCGAGGCCGGCGGGGCGCCGGGGTTGCTGGCGACGTTGCGGCCGTATCAGCTGGCGGGGGTGCACTGGCTGCGCTTTGTGACGAAGCTTGGGCTCGGGGCGTGTCTCGCGGACGACATGGGGCTGGGTAAAACGGTGCAAGTGCTGGCGGCGCTGTTGCACGCGCGGGCGGAGCGGGGCGCGGGACCGGGCGCGCCGGCGCTGCTGGTGTTGCCGGCGTCGCTGTTGGGCAACTGGCGGAGCGAGGTGGAACGTTTTGCGCCGACCTTGCGGATGCTGGCGGTGCATCCGGCGGAGATGGACGCGGCGACGATGGCGTTGGCGGCGGATGATCCGGCGGCATCGCTGGCGGGAATCGATCTCGTGCTGACGACCTATGGGATGTTGTTGAAACAAGCGTGGCTGCGGCAGCACGTGTGGAGCCGCGTGATTTTGGATGAAGCGCAGGCGATTAAGAATCCCGGGGCGCGGCAGACGCGGGCCGTGAAAGAACTCCGGGCACCGGTGCGGATCGCGCTGACGGGCACGCCGGTGGAGAACAGCTTGGGTGATTTGTGGTCGCTGTTTGATTTTTTGAACCCGGGGCTGCTCGGCACTGCGGCGGAGTTTACGCGCACGACGAAGCGACTCGGGCAGAGCACGGAGCCCGGGGCCTTTGCGCCCCTGCGGCAGCTGGTGCGACCGTATATTTTACGCCGGCTAAAATCCGACCGCAGCGTGATCGCCGATTTGCCCGACAAGACGGAAATGCGGGCGCTGTGTGGACTGACGAAACGCCAGACGGTGCTCTATGCGCAGGCTGTGGCGGAGCTCGCGGACAAACTCGAAACCGTCGAGGCGATCGAGCGGCGCGGAGTTGTATTGGCAACGCTGATGCGGCTGAAACAGCTCTGCAATCACCCGGCGCAGTGGCTCGGCACGGGAGACTATGCCGTGGAGGACAGCGGAAAGTTTTTGCGGCTGGCGGAGCTGGCGGGTGAGATCGCAGCGCGGCAGGAGAAGGCGCTCGTGTTCACGCAATTTCGGGAGCTGACGGGGCCGCTGGCGCAGTTCCTCGCGGGGATCTTTGGGCGGACGGGTTCGGTGTTGCATGGCGGCACCAGCGTGCAAGCACGACGCGGGTTGGTGGAGCAGTTTCAACGCGAAGCCGGACCTCCGTTTTTCGTCCTCTCGCTCAAGGCGGGGGGCACCGGACTCACGCTGACGGAGGCGGGGCACGTGATTCATTTCGACCGGTGGTGGAATCCGGCGGTGGAAAACCAAGCGACGGACCGGGCGTATCGCATCGGGCAAAAGAAGAACGTCTTGGTGCACAAATTCGTCTGCCGCGGGACGGTGGAGGAAAAGATCGACCGGATGATCGCAGACAAGCAGGCGCTGGCGGCGGAAGTGCTGGCCGATGGCGGCGAGGTGGCGTTGACGGAGATGAAGGACGCGGAGCTGTTAAAATTTGTGGCGCTGGATTTGCAGGCGGCGACGGGTGAGTAACGGCTGCGCGTGCGGCGAAGCAGAAAATTCTGCACGGGTAAAAATGGAGTTTGCGACGCGCGTTGAAACGCGGTAACTTTGTCCGTTCAGTGAATTTTATTAAGAAAATGGCGGACACGAGCCGACGTTACCTAGCCGAGGAAACGATTTCGGTGAAGGGCCCTGGGACGATTGTCGCGGACGTGGAGGTGATGATCGCGTTCATAGGAGAGGCCGGGCTGACCAGAGGAAGCCGGAACGGCAATCTACCGGCGGAAGTGCTCCCGGAGTTGAACGACCGACTCGCCGCACCGATTACGCTGGGGCTGAAGCGGCCGCTGTTGCGTGACTATCCGAATCTCGCCGGAGTTTTTGTGCTGCTGCGCGTGATGGATGTGGTGCGGGCCCAGGGCAAACGAGTGGAGATCAACCCGGCGGCGCTGGTGGTTTGGCGCGGGCTGAATGCGACGGAGAAATATTTCGCGCTGCTGGAGGCGTGGCTTTGGCGGGCGGATGCGGAGGTGCTCGGTGGCGACGAGCGAAGCAGGCGGGGCCAGTTTTTAGCGAATATGGACTTTCTGATCGGACTACGAACGGGGACGTGGAAGGAGTTTCCCGATTGTTGTCACTCGATCGAAATTCTGGGAGCGGTCTCCGCTTGGAACACGCAGCTGCACATGCGCTTTGGATTGGTGGAGGTGCGGGTGCGGGCGCTGGCGAAGCCCAATGGCCGACCAAAGCAACCCGGGCGGGGTTGGACGATGGAGCATGCGCGGCGCACGCGATGGGGGCAGGCGCTCGGGTGGGCGATTCTGCGCGCGGCCGCCAAGAACGAAGACGAGTTGGATTGGATGGTCCGAGCACCAGAGGGGGCGGACTTCGGGTTCTTACAACCGACGTTTCAGGGGTTTTTTCCTGAGTGGAAGACGTTGTTTCGGTCGGGGCCGGCCGAGGAGCGGTCCGGGCTGTATGTGTTTAAGGTTACGATGACGGATCGCCGCGCGAACGGAGTCGTGTGGCGGCGGCTGGAGGTGCCGGGCGGCGTCACGCTGGACGCAGTCGCCAATGCGGTGCTGCAGGCCTTCGATTTCGAGGATACGATGCATCTCTACAAATTTCGTTTCCGGGACCGGTTGGGCAAGGGGCGGGCGTATTATCACTATGAATCTGGGGAGGGGCCCCATGCGGAGGAGGTCGAATTGGGTGAACTGAATTTGCCGGACGGGGCGGTGCTCGCGTTTCGTTTCGACCATGGCGACGACTGGCGATTCGAGCTGCGGCTCGAGCGGGTCGAGCCGCTGGGGAAGGCGAAGCAGACGATCACTTTGCTCGAATCCGTGGGTAAGGCACCCCGGCAGTATCCGGATTGGCCGTGAGGGCGACACGGTGGGGGCGATAGTTGACGCGGGATCCCTCGGCTAAGAAAGTTAGTTGCAAATCGGAGAGTACGGAGGACGCGGAGCCAGACAGGAGGAAATGAAGCCCGCGAGCAGCCATCTGGCGGGTGAGACCTCCGCGGTGCACCCAAAATGGTTTTCGTCTCTGCGCTCTAAGCGCCCCCCGCGTTTCAACAGCTTTTTTTTGGGCTTATATCTCCCGCCCGAAGGAGGGACTACGAACCCGGGACAAAACGACCACTCTACGAAGAAATTTGTCGACTGCTCCGGGCACCTGCGCGTTCTTCAGTCATGGCTTGGAATCGATACAGTAACTACGGCGGATTTCGTCCTTATGTGAGCGTCGCGACGCGGCGCGCGAATGCGGCGAAGCACGCGCAGAAACTCGCGAAGGGCGGCACGACGCTCTCGCCGGTCACGATCGAGGGCACAAAAATCGCGACGAGTTTCTGGGGCAAGGCCTGGTGCACGCACCTCGAGTCGTTCAGCGACTACGAAAACCGGCTGCCGCGCGGGCGCAGCTACGTGCGCAACGGCTCGGTGATCGACCTGCAAATCGCGCCGGGAAAAATTACGGCGCAGGTGATGGGTTCGTCGCTTTACAAGGAGACGATTACGATCGCCCCGCTCGAGGCGAAGCGCTGGGCGGCGATCAAGGCGGAGTGTGCGGGCAAGATTGATTCGCTCGTAGGGCTACTCCAAGGACGGCTGTCAGATGCGGTGATGCGGATCATCACGGACCGGGAGCGCGGGCTGTTTCCCGCGCCGTCCGAGATTAAGCTGGGTTGCAGCTGCCCCGACTGGGCGGCCATGTGCAAGCACGTCGCGGCCGTGCTCTACGGCGTGGGCGCGCGGCTCGATGCGCATCCGGAACTGCTTTTCGTGCTGCGTGGAGTCGACTCTCTCGAACTGATCAGCGCGGCGGCGCAGGCCCCGGGGCTGGCGGCGGGCGCAGGTGCGGACGCCGACGCGATGGGCGCGGCGGAGTTGGCCGACGTGTTTGGCATCGAGATCGAAAGCGAGGCTCCTGTGGCCGCGCCGGTCGCGACGCTGTCGGTGGCGAAACCTGCCCGAGCGGGTGGGAAGAAAATCGTCAGCCGAACGCCCGTAGTAAAACCGGTCCGGCCGCTCGCAAAGTCCGCCGTAAAAGCAAAGCAGATGCCGCCGTCGAAACGGCCGGGAAAGACGGCCGCGTCCGCGGGAAAAACGGTCGCGATCGCAGTCAAGCCGGCGCGGCCAAAAAAACCCCGGTGACGCGGGCGGAAAACGACGTCAGCGGCGCAGCGCGGTTAAGGCGGTGCCGCCGAGGATCCGGGGCGATACAGCGCCGACCAATTCGTAGGGGGCGAAATGCTCGTGGAAGAAAACGCCGACACCGGCGGCGGTGCCCAAGGGGACGTGCATGGGGCGAGCGATCACTTTCAATACTAGACTGATTTGCCTGGAGGTAGGAGCCTGCTTGCAGGCGATTCAGGAAGTGGTCACTCGGTGAAATGTAAAATCGCCCGCAAGCAGGCTCCTACAAAAAAATCGGTGTTCGTCTAATCTCGAACGCGCATAGGGATCAGGAGCCGCATGGCTCCGACCAGCGGGGGAGGCTACAACGATAGAGGACGAACGGCGTGGCGCAGTCGGCCGACTATGCGGCGCGTCACTGTTTTGGGAGCCGACCGACGTGCGGCAGGTTTAGAATTTTACGTCAATCGATCCGGTGTTCCCTGTCGCTGCTCCTGAGAAACAGCCCACTGCTTAGTACTTGCTGTATGTGATTACCGCATACGCATCCTGTGGAGGTTCTGCCATCGTCGGAATGTGATTAGCGCCGCGGCGGCCCGGAGGGTGGAAAAAGTTGGGCAATCTCCTGAAC
>SYGN01000155.1 GCA_005799525.1 Opitutaceae bacterium
GTGAAGAACATCGCCTTTCTGATGAACAAAGCGGGACGTTGGTCGCTCGCGCCGGCGTTTGACATGACCTTCAGTTATAACGCGGCGGGCGACGGGACGGCGAGCCACCAGATGACGATGAACGGCAAGCGTGATGGATTCGTGTTGGAGGATTTTCGAGCGTGCGCGAAGGGTGCACTCATGAAGCGCGGGCGGGCGGAGACGATCTTGGCGGAAGTATCCACGGCGGTGAGACGTTGGCCGGAGTTTGCGGCGCAAGCGGGGGTCGCGGACGTGTGGCGTGCGCAAATCCAGCGGAGCTTGCGGCTGAAGTGGGCGGGGGAGGTGGGGAGACGGAGGGAGGCGGTGGCCACGACGATGCCCGCGGAGGCGACGGCGATGCCCCCGGTTGCGACTGCGGGAGTGGCGAACGTCGTGGTCGTGGCGCATGAGCTGAATTGAGCGGCGGTGCGGGGACGGAGGCCGGCTCGCTGGCGCTCGCCGCTACGGGGACGCGCGCGGCGCGACTGGGGTGCGCGCGGTGCGGGGAGGGAGGACGGCTTGCTGGCGCTCGCTGCTACTCGGCGGTGGCGTGGCGGAGGGCGCGGGGTTTGGAGTTTTCCGGGACTTGGTTGGGGCGGTTCCGGAGGGTGGAGAGGTATTCCACGAGGTCGCGGATTTCAGATTTAGTGAGGATCGCACCGTAGATTTCCGGCATGCCGCTCGGAGCGCTGTCGCGTTTGGCGATGTTGGCTTTCTTTACCGCGACGAGCTGGTTGTCGGTAGTGCGCAGGGTAATGGTGTCGGCCGTCTCGCTGGCAACGATCCCAGCGGCGGCTCCGCCGGATTTGAGTGTGAGCACGATGGTATCGTAGCCAATGGAGATTTTGGCGTTGGGCTTGAGGATCGATTCCAGCAGCGCGGCGCGGTCGTTTGTGGCGCCGACCTCGGCGAGGTTGGGACCGGCTTCGCCGCCGCTCTCGGTGCCGATTTTGTGGCAACGCACACACGCGAGGACCGGCTGGTTGTTGAAGATTTTTTCGCCGCGCGCTCTGTCGCCTCCGTGGAGAGCGACTTGGAACGGTGCGAGCGGGTCGGGATTTTTCGCGAGCGCGGCGTCACGGCTGGCGAGCAGTGTTTTGATCTCAGGCTCGTGGCGCAGCGCGGCCGCGTGGAGGAGGTCGAGCTGCACGGCGGCGGGGACTTTGCCCTCCGCGAGAGCGCCGAGTTGGGTCGCGAGCACGGTCGCGGCGGAGGGGTGTTGCAGCGTGCCGAGGGCGCGGAAGGCGGTCTTTTGTTCACTCGGCGTGCCCCTGGCGATGAGGTTGGCGAGGGCGGGTGCGGCGGCCTCCGGCGAGAGCCGTGCGGTGATCGGGAGCGCGGCTTGGCGCATGAGCGGAGCGTTTAGATCGCTCGCGATTGTCACGGCCTCGGGAATGCGCGGGTCCTTTAATTTATCGAGAGCGCGGAGGGCGGCGGCGCGATTGGCGGAGGGCTGGTTGGGGTCTTTGAGGACGGCGAAGAGCGTGTCGGCCGCGCTCTTTACCTCGAGCGAGTCGATGGCCTTCAGCACAGCGGCTTGGATGATGGCGGGCGTGGTGGCGTTCAGCAGGCCGGCCAGCAGAGGCGTAAGGGCGGCAGCGGCGTCGGCGGCGGGACGCGTCGTGGGCTTGAGTGGGCGAAAGAGGCCGACGACGCGGTCGCGGGCGTGCGGGGTCGGCCAGTTGGCGAGTTGGGCGATGGCTTCGGCGCGGAGCTTCGCAGGGGCGGCGACGTTGGCGGCGTAGGCGGCGAGGGCGGCGGCGTTGGCGGGTTGGCCGATGCGGAAGTGGGCGTTGAGGACGCGGAAGAGGATGGCTTCGTCGGTGAGGGGTTTGGTGATGAGCGCGGCGAGGGCCGGGTAGGCGGCGGTGATGGGGGAGTCGTTGATGGCGAGGGCGGCTTCGCGGACGATGAAGGAATCGGCGTCGTGGAGGAATTTTGCGATTATGGGATTCTGGAGACGGCGGAAGGTGAGGACGAGGCCGAGACGGACGGCGCGCGAATCGGAGGTCATCGCAGCGGTGAGAGCAGTGACGTTGTGGCCGCCGACGAGGCCGAGCACGAGGGCGTGGCGGACGTATTCGTCTTGGTCGTCGTTCGCGCGGAGGGCGGCGATGAGTGCGGGCGCGGCGGCGGCGTGGTTGAGTTTGCCGAGGGATTGCGCGGCGAAGAATTTCACGCGGGGCGCGGGATCTTTGAGGGCGGCGATGAGGGCGTCGGCGGAGGAGGTGTCGCCGGCGTCGCCGAGAATCTTGATCGATTGGGCGCGGACTTCGGCATCGGCATCGCGGAGGAGTGTGCGCAGGGGAGCGAGCGCGGGGGGATTTTTATGAGCGAGCTGGCCGAGGGCCCAGATGGCGTGGAGTCGGGCGTAGGGCGAAGGGGACGGCGTCGCGGCGATGCTGGCGAGCGGCGCGAGGCTGGCGGCGCCGCGCTCGGCGAAGGTGAACTGCGCTTCCTGGCGGACGCGTTGATCGGCGTGGGCGAGGAGTGCGGTGAGTTCGGATACGGAGGCTTTGGTCCAGTCTTGCGCGATGAGCTTTTGCGTTGCGAGGACGAGAGCATCTTTGGCGTGCTGCGGATCGCTGATGGCGTAGATGCGGCCGCGTTTGGATTTCGGCCAACCATCGGCCCAGTCGGAAGTGTAGAGGCGGCCGTCGGGCCCGAACTTCACGTCCGTGGGCAGCGCGGAAGTGAGGAAGGGTTTAGAGTTGGCGATGGCGTAGCCGGCGCCCTTGGGTTTCACGTTGTAGGTGTAGATGCCGCTCTTCGCGACGCTGCCTTTGAAGTGGGTGATGAAGAGGCTGCCGCGGTAGCTGTCGTTGAGACCGGTGCCGGGGTAGTAGGTGAGGCCGGAGGGACCGTCCTCGATGTTGCAGATGGGGGAAAGGATGTAGGCGGCGGTGTCCTTGGTACGGGGCTGCCAGAGTTTTTCGGCGAGCCACGGACTATCTTTGTCGATGAGCGGGTGCTGGTAGCCGACGCGCCAGCCGCTGTCGCCGCCTTGGACGACATGAACGAGGCGCTCTTCGTCGCCCTTGTCGCAATCGTTGTCGCCGGTGAGGAGGTCGCCGTTTTCGGTGAACGCGAGGGACTGGGGATTGCGGAGGCCGCGGGCGAACACTTCGAGTTGGGTGCCGTCCGGGTTGCAGCGATACACGGCACCTTCGTCGGGGGTGTCGGCGAGGGAGCCGTCGGGGCCCTTGGCGTGGGCACCGCGGTCGCCGTTGGAGAAATAGAGTTTGCCGTCCGGGCCGAAGATGAGGCCGTGAAGATCGTGGCCGGTAAAATTGAAACGCACGCCGTAGCCGCGGCTGATTTCCTGGCGCGTCTCGGCTTTTTGTTCGCCGGTGAATTTCCAGACGCTGGGGATGCTGGTGAAGTAAACGCTGCCGCGGCGGGCGAGGACGCCGGAGGCGATGCCGTCGAGCGGGGAGTTGAAACCCTCGGCGTAGAGGGTGGACTTGGTGGCGACGCCGGTGCGGTCGGTGTCTTCGAGGAGGCGGACGCGCTCGGTCTCGATGGACAGTTCTTTCACGCCCTCGGGGCCGAAGTGGCGGGCGATGGCGGCGGATTGGTCCTCGAGCGTGCGGTTGGCGAGCTCGTTTTCGAGGGTCCACATGTAGTCGCGGATATCGAGGACGCTGGAGCGGTAGCGGTAGGTTTCGGCGACGAAGATGCGGCCCTTTTCGTCGAAGTTGAAGGCGACGGGATTCGCGAGCATGGTCTCGGCGGCCCAGAGCGTGGCGACGAGGCCGGGCGGGAGCTTCATGCGTCGGAGCGCTTGCTCGCCCTCATTGGAGGCGGGGGCGATCTCGGCGGCGGCGACGCGCGAGCCCATTTTGAGGATTTGGCCGGAGGTGCGTTTGGCGTCGGGTGAGAGGGCATCGTCCTCCTCGGCAGCGGATGCGGCAGCAGCAGCGGAGGCAGCGGAGGCAGCGGCAGCGGTGGCGGCTTCGGCGGTGCGGAGCGAGGCGGTGAGGGTGAAGGCCGTTGCAAGGGCGGCGGCGCGCAGGGTGCGAGTGTGAAAACGGCTCATAGGGAGTGGCGGAAACTAGGAGGCGGACGAAGCGTGGCAAGCGGCGTTCCGGCAGCGAGCAGTTGGGTTTAGGTAACACGCCGCACGACCGGCCGACGGCGAGTCGGATTGCCAAAGCGGCGCGGGGTGGTTCTTGTGGCGAGCCCCATGAAAATCTTCCGCTCGGTTTTGTTGGCCCTGTGCGCGTTCATCTCGGTCCGTTGGTCGTCGGCCGCCGAAGGGCGGCCGAATATCCTGTGGTTCATCGTCGACGACATGTCGGCAAATTTTTCGTGTTACGGGGAGCAATTGATCTCGACGCCGCACGTGGATCGGCTGGCGCGTGAAGGCACGCGGTTCAGCCGCGCTTTTACGACGGCGCCGGTGTGTTCGCCGTGTCGGTCGGGATTGATCACGGGGATGTATCAGACGACGATCGGTGCGCACCACCACCGGAGCGGGCGCGGCACCGAGAAGATCGTGCTGCCCCCGGGTATCGTGCCGGTGCCGGCGATTTTTCAGGGTGTCGGATATTATACGTGCATCGGCAGCGGGCTGCCGGACGCGGGGCGCCGGGGCAAGGGAGCGAATGCAAACAAGGCCGGGGCGGGCGCGGGCGGCGGCCTGGGCAAGACCGACTACAATTTCGAGTGGGACGCGAAAATCTACGACAGCCATGACTGGGCCGGGCGGAAGTCGGGTCAGCCGTTTTTCATGCAGGTGCAGCTGGCCGGCGGCAAACTCCGCGGCGGCAACGATACGCAGGCGCAGGCGCTCGCGGTGCGGGCGAAGGCGGAACTCGGGTCGGCGACGGATCCGGCGAAGGTCACGCTGCCGCCGTATTACCCGCGTGATCCGGTGCTGTTGCGTGATTGGGCGGCGTATCTCGATGCGGTGCGCTTTACGGACAAGCACGTGGGTGACGTGATCGCGCGGTTGGAGCGGGAGGGGATTTTGGAGCAGACGCTGGTGATTTTTACGACGGACCACGGGATCAGCCACGCGCGCGGAAAACAGTTTCTCTACGACGAGGGCACGCACCTGCCGTTGGTCGTGCGGGGGCCGGGGATCGCGCAAGGTAAAGTCCGCGACGATCTCGTGGAGTTGATCGACCTCGCGCCGACCTCGCTCGCGGCGGCGGGTCTGCCGGTGCCGGCGGTGATGCAGGGGCGCAACGTTTTTGCTGCGGGCTACCAGGCGCGCGCGGAGGTGTTTGCGGCGCGTGACCGATGCGATGAAACCATCGAGCGGCTGCGGAGCGTGCGGGATGGGGCGTTTCTTTATATCCGAAATTTCCATCCCCAGCGCCCGGCTTTGCAGCCCAACGCTTACAAGGACGGCAAGTCGATCGTGCAGGCGTTGCGGTCGCTCCACGAAGCGAAGACCCTCGATCCGCTCGCGGAGAAACTGCTCTTCAGCCCGACGCGTCCGGCCGAAGAGCTCTACGCTTGGACGACGGATCGTGGGCAGGTGAATAATCTGGCGGGCGACCCGGCGCACCGGGCGACGCTCGAGAAATTGCGCGCGCGGCTCGACCGCTGGATGGCGGAGACGAAGGATCAGGGGCCGGAGTCCGTCGCGAGGTATGACAGCGACATGCGGGTGTATATCGGTGAAGGGAAACGAGCGGGTAAGGCGACGGGCGAGAGCGTGACGGAGAAAAATATCGCGCAGATGAAAGCATGGGCGCGGGAAGGGAAGTGAGCCGGGCTTCGTCGGCGAGGATCGAAGGAAGTGAGCGGGGCCGGCGCTCATCGCCGTGCCGTTACGTTGCGAATAGAACAACCGCGACGGCACGCCGACGAGCGGCGGCCCGACGACGGAACGGAACCGGTGCGCCGCGGGCGAGGGAGGCGGCGCGCCGAGGGATCAGAAGCTGACACCAGCGCTCAGGCGGTAGGTGCGGCCGGTTTGCCAAATGGCGCCGTAGAATTTGTCGTCGTCGGCGAGGTTCGAGAGGTTGACCTGGACGTTTGTGTTGTAGCGGCCGATTTTGCGGCGGTAGCCCAGATTCAGATCGTAGAGGTAGTGCGTCGGGACGAGGCGGCGGTCGATTGTGATGATCCCGGTGTTGGTCGCGACCGTGATAAGTTCGGCTTCGCGTTGGCCGAGATACTTCGACGCAAACATCACCCACGTGTTCTTCAGAAACGTCTGATTGAATTCGTAGCGGATGTAGGCGCTGCCGGTGTATTTCGAGATGTCGGTCGAGGGCTTGCCGAGGTAGCGGCTCGAACTGCCGCCAGCGGCGACGAAGGTCTGCTGCGCGAGGAGGCGCACGGGGTCGGGATTGGCGGGCGTGGCGAAGGGTTCGATTTCTTTGATTTGGACGTCGTTGCTCGAGATGCCGACGTTGAAGCGGAGGTTGCGCAGCGGAATGTAGTCTACCTTGAGGTCGAAGCCTTTTGAGTCGGTCGATGTCTTGACGAAGGCGCTGAAGCCGGAGCCGTTGACGGTGCCGGTGGGGGAGACGAGGAGGTTTTGGGTCGCGGCGCCGAAGCTGACGGGGCGGTCTTGGTCGGTCATGGCGAAGCCGGCGAGGCTGACGAGGAGCTTGCTCTTGAAAAGGTCGACGCGGACGCCGGCTTCGGCGTTGTGCACGGTGGCGCCGGCGAGCGGGACGCCGTTGCCATCGTAAGCGGAGTAGGCGGGGCCGACGTCGATGGAGCTCATTGAATTGGCGTAGAAGCGGACGGAATCGATCGGCAGCCAGATGGCGGTGAAGCTTGGGGAGGTGTTGCGCACGGGTTTCGGGCGGCGCACGCCGTTCAGGGTGGAGCCGCTGCCGACGGGCGCGGGGCCGTTCCAAAGGTAATTGCCGCTGGCATCGTAGACGCTGCCGCCGCGATCGTTGCGGGTATCGAAGAGGCCGATAATGGTTTGGAAGCGGTCTTTGAAGAAGCTGCTCTGGAGATTGGCGTACAGATTGCGGTCCCAGAAATAGGAGGTGAGATAGGCGGAGCGGGCGCCGATCGCGGTCTCGGGGCCTTGCGGGTATTGGTTAATGGCGGCGTGGTCCCAGCGTTTCACGGAAGTCACGTCACGCGGGTCGCGGAAGCGGGTCAAAATGACGTCGTTGGGGAGGGCTTCCCAACGCTGGGTGGCGGGGTCGGCGGCGTTGCCGGTGTTGCCGTAGTAGAAATTCTGATTCGCGGCGTTGTTGCCCGAGGTGAGCGGACCGTAGCTGATGCCGGTGATCATGCGGTGCCTCACGACCCAGGTGTCGAAGGCGGCGTAGATTTCGGATTTCCACGTGGGGCGGACGGTGCGGGAAGAGTTGGTGATATTGTTGGGGCGGATGTCCAGGATTTGGGGTTGGGCGGTGCCGTTGGAAGGACGGAGCATGGCGAGGAAACGGGGATCGGTGCGGACGCGCAGGGGGATGGAGGCGTCGTTGGCGTTGCGGAGGGAGATGTTGAAGGAGCGGTCGCGGACGTTGATGTCTTCGGCGCTGTAGCCGCCCCACCACTGGAAGTTATCGGAGAAACGGTGGTCGAGGCGGTAAGTGCGGACGTAGGTGCGCTCCTTGCGGAAAGTGTCGGGGCCTTCGAAGCGGAAGTCGCGCTGGTTCGGCGTGGTGAGGACGCGCGCGGTGCCGGGGCGGCCGTCGATGAGCGTGCCGTAGGGGATGCCGCCGGGAGCGAGCGTGTTGTCGGTGAGGAAGAAATTGCGGATGTTGTCGCGGGTGTTGTAGCGGGCTTCGAGGGAGGTGAGGAGGGAGGTCTTGGGGCCGAGTTTGAAGGTGAGCGCGGGGTTCAGGTGGAGAGTGTTGGTCTCGTAATACAGGGCGTTGCTTTTGCCCTCGGAGTAGGAGAGCGGGATGGCGAAACCGATCGCGCCCCTGGGGGTGACGGGGCCGGACCAGAGGAATTCGAAGCGGCGGAAACCGTAGGAGCCGATGGTCGAGCCGGCGCGGGCGAAGGGACGGTTACCGGCGGTGACGCTGGCGACGTTGATGACGCCGCCGGTGCCGCCCTGACCGTAGAGTGCGCCACCGGGGCCCTTGATGATATCGGCGCGGCTGATCGTGATCGGGTCGATGGGCACGAAGCGGCGGAAGCCGTCTTTGTTGGTGGCGGCGGCGATGCCGCGGATGAGGAGGGTGTTGTTTTCGGGGTTGTCCTTGGTGGCGCCTGTGCCGCCGGTGGTGGTGTCGAGCTGGATACCGGAGACGTATTCGAGGGCGTCGCGAAGATTGAGGGCGCCGATGTCGCGCATGAACGCGGGCGTGAGCACCTCGATGTTCATGGGAAGATCTTTGATGGGCGTGTTGTAACGCGTGCCGGTGGTGGTGTTGGCGGCGCGGTATTCGTCGTCGTTCTCGGCGGTTACCTGGAAGACGTTGAGTTTGACGACCTCCTCGGCGCTGGTGCCGGTGGAGGCGCGCGATGCGGTGGGGGCGACTTGGGCCGGGAGGGGTGGCGTGGCAGCGAGCAACGCGACGAGGGCAGACAGGAGGAGACGGGTAGGTTTCATGGGCAGGCAGGCGGGCGGAAAACGGGAGAGCGGAGACGGAAAACGGAAGACGCATACAGAAGACAGTTAGATGAGGGAGACGGGACCCGCCACCCATGACAAAGGTGTTGTTGATTTTACCAGAACGTGACACGGACCGCTTGGCCCGACCCGACTCGACGCGGCTGAGTCTGAGTTATCGGCAGCTACTCGCGGGGAAGATCGAATTTTTTTCGTAGCGTGAAGCAGCGCTGGGTGGTGCTGGACGAGGTGCCTCAACTGCCGGATCTGAGCCGGTTTTTGAAAATCGCGGCGGACGGTTTTCTGGGGCTCAAGATTCTGGCCACTGGCTCATCGACCCTCGCGGCCATGCAAAAATTTCGCGACACTCTCACGGGTCGCAAGAGGGCGGTCGAACTCGTGCGGGTGCAGCAAAAAGTTGAGCGTTGCGGGTGCACTGCGCGCTTTCCTTTTTCGGAGAGGCTTGCACGCTGCGCGGGTCATGGCGCATCCCGACGCAGCCACTTCCCACTCCGCCCCTATGTCTCCCGAAGAATTTCGTACCGGCACATTGCGCGGGTCGGAGGGGTTTTTTTGCGTGGGGCAAAATCAGGCGGGGCGTTGGTGGTTGCTCGATGAGGAGGGTCGGCCGTTTTTTTGCCGCGCGGTGCATGGCGTGCGGGCGGCGGCTGTGCCCGTGGACGAGTCGGTGGGCGGACGCGCGGCGAGCGCGGGTCCGTATGCGCCGGATGAACACCCGTCGACGCGGTTGAGAAAGTGGGGTTTCAATGCGCTCGGAGTGGGCGGCGACGGCGCGGCGCAGGCAGACGGCTTCGCGTTTATCGCGAGTGTAGATTTTTGTCGCATGAGCGGTGTGATCCAGGCGCCCGGGGTGAGGTTGCCCGACGTGTTTGCTCCTGAATGGCCGGCGCGGGCGGCGGCGCGGGCCTTTGAGGTGTGTGCGCCGGCGATGATGAATCGGGCGCTGATCGGTTGGGTGGCGGATGATCTGCCGGGGTGGGCACCGCCGGCGGCGAGTGGCGGGGCGCGGCCGAGTTTGCTGCAGAGTTGTCTGAGCCTCGAGCCGAACTTTGCGGCTTATCATGCGGCGTGGGAATTTGTTTTGGCGCTGCACGGCGGACGGATCGATACCCTCGCCCGTGCGTGGGGTGTGGCGGTGACGAACAAGGAGGTCGTGCGGGAGTGGACCCGGGTGGAGCAGGCGATCGCGACACGCGGCTATGGGCGGGACGATGCACAGTGGTCGCGGGAATTTGCGCGTCGGTATTTCACGGGCACGGCGGCCGCGATCCGTGCAGCAGATCCGAATCATCTCGTGCTCGGCTGTCGCTTCGGACGGAGGGTGGATGAGAGTGTGCGGGCCGAGTGTGTCTATCCGGCGGTGGATGTCGCGCTGCTCGATACGAGCGCTGTGCCGGCGCTCGCGGCCGGGGCGACGGGACCGGTGTTGGCGGGAGATTTTGGTTGGGCGGGCGCGGGCGCGGTCGATGCGCCGGCCCGGGGGCGGGGCGGGCGCAAACTCACGACGGTGGAGTGGATGTTGCGGCAGGGCCGGGCGGCGCTGGAGCGCATGGCTCGGCACCCGGCCGTGGTCGGTTATGTCTGGCGGCAGTGGCTGGACGAGCCCGGCGAGCAACCGCCGTTCGCCCGCGGTTTGGTGCACGTCAATGGCACCGAGGCCCGCGAGCACACGGAATTGCTCACGGCGTTCAACGCTCGCGCCGAATCGTTGCGGCGCGCGCCGGTTCGTCCAATCAAGGAGTCTTCTGTTTTCAGTGGATAGCTGCCGGTGACTGAGCCGTCGAAATTCAGTCGAGAGCTGCGAGCAAAACCAAACGGCAAACGTCGGTGGGTCGCTCTGCCGGCGAGCGATGACCGACCGGCGTGTCCTCGGTGGCTCCGGCGTTGGCTCTATTCAGGTGTGAATTTTCCGGGCCAGCAGGGTCTCGGCACGGGTGGTGGAGGGATTTTTGTTTTGCGACGGACGACCTTTCCCCGCGTTCTGCGCGTCGCTGCATTTGACTAACCACGAAAATCCATGAGCCTCACGATCTGGTGCAACGCTAAGTTTTCCGACGCCGAGACGCGGCTTCTCACCGAGGGCACCCGCGCACACACGCTGGTCTATGCCTCGAATGCGTCGGCGTCCGTGCTCGTCGCGGGGCAGGCCGATCCGGCGCTCGTCGGCGCGGACATCGCGTTTGGTCAGCCGGATCCGGCCCAGTGTCTCGCGCTGCCGAAGCTGCGCTGGGTTGAAGTCACGACGGCGGGCTACACGCGGTACGACACGCCGGAATTTCAGGAGACGTTTCGCACGCGCGGTTCGATTTTTTCCAATGTCTCGCAGGTGTTTGCCGATCCCTGCGCGCAGCACGTGCTCGCCATGATGCTCGCGCTGGGGCGCCAGTTGTTGCCCTCGTACCAAGATCAGCTCGGCGACCACAGTTGGCATTATGCGAAACGCCGCTACGATTCCCGGCTGCTCACGGGGCAGACGGTGGTGATGCTCGGTTTCGGCGCGATCGGGCGGCGGCTGGCGGAGCTGCTCGCGCCGTTTGGGATGAATCTCATCGCGGTGCGGCGGCAGACCCGCAGCGAGCGGGGTGTGCGGATCATCCCTGAGGAAGGCATCAGCACCGCGCTCGAGCAGGCCGATCACGTGGTGAATATCCTGCCCGATAACGCGAGCACGGTGAACTATGTCAACGCCCGGCGGCTCGGGTGCATCAAGCCGGGCGCACGTTTCTATAATGTCGGGCGGGGCACGACGGTTGATCAGAGTGCGCTCCGCGAAGCGCTGGGCTCCGGTCGGCTCGCGGGTGCTTACCTCGATGTATTCGAAGTCGAACCGTTGCCGGTGGGCGATCCCCTCTGGACGGCGCCGAACTGCTGGATCACGCCGCACACGGCGGGCGGGCGGAGCGATCAGGACGAGGCGATCGTGAAGCATTTTCTCGCCAACCTCGCGGCGTTTGAGCGAGGGGCCGCGATGGTGGACCGAGTGGTGTGAGCGCCTGCGCCGGAGAAAACCGGCGCGGTGCGCAAGACGGGCCGCGGGACGCACCGTGATGGAGACGGTGGCGGGGCCCCGGGTCCGCGCGTGAAGGCCGAGGAAGTGAGCGCGCTTGGTTTGCGACGTGGCTGGAGCTCCGGAGTTTTTAACCACGGATTACACGGATGAACACGGATCAAGCTGCGGACGAGTGAACGGTGTGAGCCGAAATTCTTCTGCATCGAAAGCCCCGGGCGTAGTCTCACTGCCGCCAGAGCGAGAACTCTTTCCGCTGCGGGCGCTCTACCGCCGCGATTCACCGCACCCGCGCCCACGTATCAGCTCATCGAGGACAACGATAAAGGTTGATTCTGCTGGAAAACTCTTTGGCGGCCGGCCCTATGCCCAGGGCACGCGTTGCTCGGGCAGAAGGCGGCTGAAAAAATAAGGGCCGGAGGCGACTGAAAATTTACCCACGGATGGACACGGATGAACACGGAGCAAGCGGGGTGCCCGGTCGGCGCCCGGGCCTACAATTCAGAACCGACGAGCAGATCGTGGAAATTGGCCGTTGCGCGAGGGCCGGTCCGAGACGGGCCCCCTTGCTGCAGCGCAAAAATCACACTTTGATCACCTTGGTGCCGGCGATGAGGTCGTGGAGGCAGCGGCGGTCGGCGCGGAAAATGAAGCCGTAGTCGGCGAGCGTGAAAGGGACTCCGATAAGCGGGATCGCACCGACGACCGCGGGGAGCATAGCACGGAGCAAAAAGACTTTCACGAAACCGGGGTTGGTCTCGTCTTGAAAGGTTACGATCCGGACGCCGAGGACGCGTTTTCCGATCGTCTGGCCGGAGGTGACCACCATCCAGAGTTGCACGGCGGCGAGCGCGAGGACGGCGGCGAGGGCGACCATCAGGCCGGCACCAAAGCCGGCGGCGGTCGTGAGTTTGTCCAAGGTCGTCCCGAAGCCGAGGCCGGCGCGGGCGGCGGCGAGGGCCATCATTATCAAGCCGGGTAGCGCGCAGGCGAGGCCGATCACGTTGTCGAGGATTTGCGCGAGGAGGCGTTCGCCGCGTCCGGCGAGCGGCGCGGTCTCGGCGGCGGACTCGGGGGGCGGGAGGGCGGCGGGATCGGCGTCCTTCCCGGGTTTGGGAGGCGCAACGAGGGCGGGCGCGCCGAACTCAACGTAGTCGCCGACGCGGCGCCATTCTTCGGAGCCGGCGGCTTTGGCTTGGGTGTCGAGGTTGGCGCGACCGGCGGCGATCCAATCGCGAAGTTGGTTGGCGGGGACCGGTCCGTATTCTTTGCCGTCGCCGCCGATAATGGTGAACATGAGCGGAAGAAAACGGGGGGCAGGCGGGGCGTCAACGGTGTCGGTTGGGCGTCGGATGGGGGCGCGCCAGGGCGGCGCCAAAGCCATCATCGTTCTCCATAATCGTTCTCGTAATCGTAATCGTTCTCGTTCTTGGAATCGTTATCTCCCGTCGGCAAACCCTGACGAAGGAGAACGACCACGAGGCACCGAGAACGTTCACGAGGAACGAAAACGATCGGCCAAACGACCGTGCCACCGCCCAGTAGCGGGCGCTTCGGCCGGTGGGCGGTTCGCGCGGAGGGGCGGCTTGCTAAAGCGCCCACGCACGGCCGACCGGAGTGTCGTCGGTTTGGTCGCAAACAGAGGGATGGACAGCGGGGCGGGGTTTTGTTCTTGTCCCCGGTTCCAAAGCCCAATCCCTCGCGCCATGACCACGCCCGCCACTCCTTCTGCTCCCCAATCTGCCGGTGACGATCGCAAGCTCGTTGCTGTCGATGCGTCCTACCTTGCGCCCAGCTTTGAGGACAAATTGAATATTTTTTGGACCAAAAACGGCACCGCCGTCCTCGCTTTGTGCGGCCTCGTGGCAGTGGGCATTCTCGCCAACGGCGCATGGGGTTACCTGCAAGCGCAGAAGGAACTCGAGGTGCAGAAGGCCTACGCGGCGGCCACGACGTCTGACCAACTGAAATCGTTTGCGGCCGCGCATGCCGACCATTCGCTCGCAGGTATCGCGCAACTCCGCTTGGCGGACGAAGCCTACACGGCCGGCAAATCTGCCGATGCGCTCGCCGGCTACGATAAGGTGGTCGCCATCCTCAAAACCGGCCCGCTCGTCGCGCGCGCGCAGCTCGGTCGGGCCCTCGCAAAGGTCCAGGCTGGCAAAGGCACCGAAGCCATCACGGATTTGCGGCAACTCGTCAGCGCCGCCGCGCAGCCCAAGGGTGCGCGCGCCGAGGCCGCCTACCACCTGACGAGCCTCGCGGCCGAAGCGGCCAACGCAGCCGACGTGCAGAAATATTCCGATCAGCTCATGCAGCTCGATCCGTCGGGCCCGTGGACGCAACGCGCCCTGATGCTCCGCGCCAGCCTGCCCGCCGCACCCGCGCCGGCGAAAGCCGATGTGCCGGCCGGTGGTGTCCAGATCACGTTACCCGGAAAATAAGCGGGCGCGGGCGTGGTTGCGCGTTCGTGGTCTTCGCCGAGGCGAACGAGTGAATGCTGCGGATCCGCGCGAGCTTCGGATAGGTCGCTTCCACAAGCGCGGTCAACCGTGCAGATTGCCGACGGACTGCGCGGGAGGAAATGAGGGCGAATCAGCGGGCTGCCCGTTGACGGCGACGCCGCCACGCTGCTGCGGCGAGCGCGGCCGCGCCGCAAATCGCGGCGTAGGTGGACGGTTCGGGAACGGCGGAGGCGGAATACGAAAAATTATCGACGGCTAGCGTATTCCAGTCCACTCCGCTCGTCCCCGTATGATTGAAACGAAAGGTGATTTGGTTCGATCGGTTATTGAGGACCGCGAGATCCAGAGCAGTCAGGCTGATCGTGGTCACGGTCAGCGGCGGAGACCCCGCGGTCGAGACGGTGGTATAGGAAATCGAGGGGCTGAACGGGGTGAAGGTGCCTGTAGTGCCGATTTGATACTGAAAGTCGAAAGTGGCCGTCGAACCAGAACTGTTGGGCGTAAAGGCGTGGAAGGTCAGACTATTGAAATTGTATCCGTTCGAATCGTTCAGCGTGAAGGTGAGGGAACCGTCACGCGCTGCTGCGCTGTCTCCTCGCCATCCCAGCGCGCGGTCGGTTCCGGTCGTCAATCCCGCGGACCACGTTTGGCTGGCTCCGGGTAGATTGCGAAATGCGCCGCCCAAATCGAAACCGGCATTGTTGGCAACCTGGGCTGTGCTCCAGGTGAACGCGGTGCCATTGCCGGTTGCCGTGGAAGACGTCCAGACACCCCAGCCGCTCGGCAATGCCGTGCCCAAGGAGTCAAAATTCTGGGTGTAACTCGTCGCAATCGCGATCTGCGCCAGTGCCTGCGGGGCGGCGACTGCGAGCACGAGCAGAGGTAACGCGAATCGGCAGTGGCTGGGGGGCGCAGCAGTCATGGGGTCGGGCGGGTTGTGACGAGGGAGTTTAGGCCGAGTAGCGATGCGGTCGGCATGCATCGCTGGCCCGGCGGCGGGCCAGAAAAACCTGATTGCGGGTCAGTGACTCGGACGGAACGAGACCGAGCGCTGGGCGATGGTCGCAGGATCGCTCCGCAGCACGCGCCAGGCGCGTAAAAGCGAAACGGAAGGGCCAAGGCGGTGGAGGGGATCTGCACGGGGGACCATGGGCTGGTGGGGCCCGCAAATTAAGTCGGACTTTCCGCACGCGAAAGTCCGAGGGTGCGTAACTGCGGACTAGACCGATCGTTTCAAGGGTTAGCCTGATTAACGGGGGGCGTGACTTTCGGGTCAAGCTCCGCGTCTCATCCCGCGCATCTCATCCCCTCTCCTCGCCGACGCAGAGAACCGGCGGTTTTTTCAAATTTATTTTCAAAATGAGCGCCACCGGCTTGGGTGTAGGAGCCTGCTGGTAGGCGATGGTGACGTTCTGGATCGCCCGCCAGCAGGCTCCGACAAACGGCCGTCATTTGGCTAATCTCGAACACAACGTGGAATGAGCACCGAGTCGCCGACTCCCGCGCCGGCCCTCAGCCTGTGGGGTCGGAGTAACAAACCGGTTACGCTCTGCCCGTTTCTTAGCCTTGGGTTGCCGCCGACGCCGTTTGCGTTTTCCCTCCTCCACTTCGTTTCTCATGAATTTTTCCCCCACGTTCGTCCGTCGTCTGCACTGGCTCAATCTCCCGGGCGCGTTCCTGATCGCGCTCCTGCAACGCACGCCCGTCCTGCGCGTCGCATCCACGGCCGGTGAAATCACCTGCGCCTCGCCGGTGGGTGCGGTGCTTCGTGCGGCCGTCGCCACCGCCGCGTCCCTCGGCGCGCTGCACTCGTTGGCGGGGGCGACGACTCTCTCCGTGTCGTCCGGCACGGCGATGGGTGTCAGCGGCACGGTCGGTGCCCAGCTCGGTCCCATCGCGATGGGCACGACTGGCACGCTCGCCCAGCCGTTGTCGTGGGGGATTTCCGGCACGCTCCCGGCCGGGGTCCGGTTTCTCAGCAGCTCCGGCGCGAGCCTCACGACTGCCGGCACGCTCAACACCCCGAACGGCGTGATGTTGCTGACGGGCACGCCCACGGCGCCTGCGGGGACCTACGCGCTGACGCTGGTCGCCTATCAGGGTGTCAACCGCACGCTGATCGCATCGCCGACCTATACCTACTCGATCGTCATTACCGGCGGTGTCGCCGCCGCGCCGTCGATTACCACGCAGCCCGCCAGTCTTGTGATGGTGTCCGGCAGCACCGCCGCACTCACCGTCGTCGCGACCGGCTCGCCGACGTATCAATGGCTCAAGGACGGCGCCGCCATCGCGGGTGCGACCAGTGCGACGCTGATGTTGACTGACATTCAGGTCGCCAACGGCGGTGTTTATTCCGTCGTCGTCACCACGGTCGGCGGCTCGGTCACGAGCAGCAACGCCACCCTGACGGTCACCCCCGTCGGTGCCGCGCCCGCGATCACCCTCCAGCCCGTGAGCCAGGAGTCCGCCGTCGGCCTGAGTGCCACCTTTTCCGTCACGGCTACCGGCACACCGGCACCCTCGTTTCAGTGGTTGAAGAACAGCGTCCCGATCATCGGTGCCAACGGTGCGAGCCTCACGCTCTCGGTCCTTACGCTGGGCGATGCCGCCAACTATGGGGTCAACGTCACGAACGCCTTTGGCACGGTCACGAGCGCCGCCGCGACCCTCAACGTCAACGCGTTGACGAGCGCCCCCGTGATCGTGGCGGCGCCGTCTTCGTTGACGGTGTCCACGGGTAGCACGGCAGTCTTGAATGTGACCGCCAGCGGCTCGCCCGCACCCACCTACCAGTGGCGGCGCAACGGCGTCGCTCTGGCCGGTGCGACCAACCGGGCGCTCGTTGTCACCGCCACCGCCGAGACCGCTGGCACCTACAGCGTCCTCGTCACCAAGACCCTTGGTTCGGTGCCCAGCGTCAGCGCCACGCTTTCCCTTGCGACCACCGCCGAGGTCAGCCGGCTCATCAATCTCTCGATCCTTACGAACATCTCGGCGGCCGATCCCGATTTCACGATGGGCACGGTCCTCGGTGGCACGGGGACTTCGGGCAACAAACCCCTGCTCGTCCGCGCCGTCGGTCCCTCGCTCGGTGCGCTCGGCGTACCGGACACGCTCGACGATCCGAAACTCGAGATGTTCGCCGGTTCCGCCACGTTTGCGACCAACGATAATTGGGGTGGCGGCGCGGCGCTCAGCAACGCCTTCGTCCAAGTCGGTGCCTTCGCCTACACCGCCGGAAATTCCCGGGACGCCGCACTGTTTAATGCCGCGACGCCCCCGCGCGACTACACGGTGCGGGTCAGTAGTGGCGTCGCCGGTGCGTCCGGCGCCGTCATCGCCGAGCTCTACGACGCCACACCCGCCGGCGCCTTCACCGCCACGACTGCGCGCCTCATCAACGTCTCCGTGCGCAAACAAATCGACGCCGGTGCGACGCTCACGGCGGGTTTTGTGATTGGGCCCAGCGGTGGGACCGTCGCCCGCACCGTGCTCGTCCGCGCCATCGGCCCCGGCCTCGGTGTCTTTGGCGTGCCCGGCACGATGCCCGATCCGAAACTCGAACTCTTCAGCGGCGCGAACGTCATTGCGGCCAGTGATAACTGGGGTGGCGATGCCTCGTTGACCGCCGCAGGGAAGGCGGTCGGCGCTTTCGCTATCGCCGATCTCCGGAGCAAGGACGCCATGATTCTCGTGACGCTCGCCCCGGGCAACTACACCGCGCAAGTGACGGGCAGCGGGTCCGGTGGGGTGGCGCTGGTGGAAGTTTACGAAGTGCCGTGAGCAGGTCCCGCGTCGGGCTCCGGGTACGATTTCCCCGGAACAATCGGCTTGGCGCAGGCGTCCGGCCTTGGCCAACTTCCCCGCTATGAGTTTCCTTCGTCGATCTGCCTTGGTTGTCGTCACGTCTCTGTTCGCGCTCGTGCCCGCGCGGGCGCTCCGGGCGCAGAACACGACGCCCGTGGTGAGCCAACCGTTGCCTGCGCAAACCATTGCTGCCGGTGCCGGCGTCTCGACGATCGACCTGCGCAACTATTTTGCGCTGCCCAATGTGCCGGGCCAGATCGCGCAAATCGATACCGTGCGCGGTAAGTTTAACGTCGAACTCCTCGCCGCCGATGCGCCCAAGACCGTCGCCAATTTTCTCAACTACGTGAACAAGGGCGCCTACACGCGCACGTTTTTCCACCGCTCTGTCCCTGGTTTCGTGATACAAGCCGGCGGCTTCGCGCTTCCCGAGGGCAGCAGCAGCATCGGTCCCATTGCCGCGGATGCACCGGTGGTGAATGAGTTCAAAGTCCCCAACACCCGGGGCACCCTCGCGATGGCCAAATTGGGTAGCGGGCCCAACACCGCGACCAACCAGTGGTTCGTCAATCTGGCCGATAACCGCGGCAACCTCGACAACCAGAATGGGGGTTTCACCGTCTTTGCCCGGGTGATTGGCACGGGCATGACGGTGCCAGACAATATTGCGGCGTTGCCAATTTTCAATGCGAGCCAGGCGCTCAGCGACGGAGCGTTCAACGAACTTCCCTTGATCTCGAGTGCCCTCAGCGCCGATTCCTTGATTCTCGTCCGCAGCATCAAAGTGATCCCGATTTATCCCGCCGCCCCGGGCGACACGGCCGTGCTCGCCTTCAGTGTCGCCAGCTCGGAGCCCGCCATCGTGGGCGCGACGATTTCCGGCTCGCTCCTCGTCTTAAATCCTGGCTCCGGTGGCAGGGCCACCCTCACGGTTCGCGCGACCGATGTGAACGGCAATGCGGCCGAGAGTGTGCTCGTGGTGACCAACGGGGCGGCCCCGCCCAAGCCTACGTTCATCACGCAGCCGGTCGCGCAAACCGTCGCGGTCGGGAGTACCGTGGTATTTAATTCGGTGGCCCTCGGCGCGCCTGCCTTCCTGTGGCGGCGCAATGGCACGATTGTCGCGGGCGCAACGGCGTCGACGCTCGTCATCTCCGGCGCGAGTGCCGCTCAGGAAGGCACCTACACGGTGACGGCCACCAACGCCAGTGGTGCGGCCATCAGCGACTCGGTCACCCTGAAAACGAATACCGCCACCGCCACTCAAGTAGGCCGCTTGGTGAATCTGTCCATTCTCACTAGCGCCGGCACCGGTACTAAAATCCTCACCGTCGGTGCTTCGGTCGGGCCACTCAGTTCCACCGAAGCGTTGCCGCTGGTTATGCGTGGCGTCGGTCCTGCGTTGAGAGAGTTTTTTGGCATTAGCGGAGCACTCGATGATCCGACGATGACGATCTTTCCCCTCGGCTCTTCGAGCGCGCTCGCCGCCAACGATAATTGGGGCAGTGGTCAGGCAACGAATTCACTCTTTAGGTCGCTCGGCGCATTCGAGCTCTCTCCCGGCAGCCTCGACAGCGCGTTTGCGTCGCTCTCGCCGGGTCTCCGCGTCGGCGGCTACACCGTCCAAGTCGCCGGCAAAGGTTCGTCCAGCGGCACCGTCATTGCCGAGATTTATGATGCCGCCGGCAGCGCGCGCACGGCGACCACCCCGCGGCTGGTGAACCTCTCGACCCGCGCGCAACTCGACACTGCCGGGGAGCTCATCGTCGGCTTCGTGTTGCGCGGACTCTCGGCCCGCACGGTGCTCGTGCGCGCCGTCGGTCCATCCTTGGGTGCGCTCGGGGTAGACGGCGTGATGCCCGATCCGAAACTCGAGCTTTTTGACAACGACAACGGCGGAAAAAAAATTGGCGAAAACGACAACTGGGGTGGCGACGAGCAGGTCGTGAACGTCGCGCGCTCCGTGGGGGCCTTCGCCCTCGCGGGCAACGGCACGAAGGACGCGGTCTTGTTGATGACCTTGCCCGCGGGCGCCTACAGCGCACGACTGAGCGGAGTCGGTGGCGCCGGTGGCACGGCGATCGTGGAAGTGTACGAAGTGCCCTGAGGAGCAATCACAAGAAAATCATTTTTCCCGCAGATTCAGGGCTCGGCAGATTGAAAGGCTGCTGCTCAGAACTCTGCGGAGTCTTGGATCTGTGGGCATTCCCGTCAGGGCTCGCGCAGGGCCACTGCTTGGACGCGTGCCGTTGCAGATATTTGGTTATTTTTTGAGAGGAACGAGGCAGAGTCAGTTTACCCGCGCTCCGCGCATCCGGCCCTCTCCCATGAAGAAACACCGATTTCCCGAGTTCGTAGTCCCGTCTGTCTTCGGCGTGGAAAATCTTCCTAGTAAAAAATGCAGAGAACCGAAGTCCCCATCTTTTACCGCACATTTTTTTGCCGAAAAAGAAGTCAGCGAATGGTGGTGCCCTACCCATCAAATCCTCCTGCCCAAGCACCTTCAACGGGTGGAAGACCTCGGCCCCGAGCCCCGGAATGTGGGGTAGAAAATTTTTTTGGGAGGGAAAACTTTTCGGAGACTGACCAGCCCGCTTGCAGCCGCGCTCCACGCAGCGGCTGTTTCTTGCGAGTCGGACCACCTTCTACGAACGAGATCACGGAAACTGATCGCTGGTGGGCTGGCGCTTGCCGCCGCGCCGGACTTTTACGTCGTCCAGCGGCACGGCGGCAAGCGACGGCCCGACACCCCTCCGAATCGTTACGGATCAGCGACGCTTGGTCCGATAGGGGGATGCTGGTCGACATTTTGGAGTTCCTGAGCTCCTGTTTTCTTAGCTGATCCCCACTCATGCGCTCTTACCGTCCATTTGTGTTCGCCGGGCTGATTGGGTTCGGTCTGGTTTGCGCGTTCTTCTGGCACGACATCCGTGGCTCGCGGGCGCTGCCATCCAGCACCGCTGCGCGCTGCGGAATCGACCCAAGGACACCGGTGGCGTCGACGCATGTTCAGGTCGGCGCTGGACTCGTTCGACCCAGGGCGACGACGGCAGCGGGCACCGAGGTCACGGATTTGCTCAGCGCGATCACGCCGTTTCGACGGTGGCTCGATGAAGTCAATCGTGGGCAGCCCGCCGACTTCCGCGAGGGTCTCACCCTCGCCGTAGCGCGCCGCAAGGCACTGCACACGCTGATCCAAACCGATCCTGAGACAGCACTCCGCCAGCGTATCCCCGCGCTTCAGCGCACCAGACTGCCGACTGCCATCGCCGGAGAACTCGAAAAACTCGTGGATACCTTCAGCCAGTTTGAGGTGATTGCCGTATGCGGCCGGGACACCGGAACAGTCGAGCGGTTTGCGACCGTCGGCGGTCGGCGCTTGACGGTTCACACCTACGGCGCGCGGGTGAGAACGGTCTCGCAAGCGA
>SYGN01000156.1 GCA_005799525.1 Opitutaceae bacterium
GAACGGACGTCGGCGCCGTGGAAGGTGGTGCTGGCGGCCAAGCTCAAGCAGATCACGCAGGCGGACAATCGCTGGCTGGCGGAACGCCTGCACATGGGCACGCCGGTGGCGGTGAGTCATCATACCGGGCAGTTGCGGCGCGGACTGCACCCGGCGGCGGAAAAACTTAGGGGTAAGCTAAAAACATTAAACGTTAAAACCTGACTCTTTTTTGAAGCTCTTAAACATTAAAACCTAACTCTTATTTGACGCCTCAACCCTTGGTTGGCCGCCTCCCAAAAATGTCCGATCGCAGATCATGAACACTTTGCAGAAGCTGTTTCTCAGAAGCGCGTCTGGAAAGCACATTCGGCTCAGAACGCTCGCCGCACACTCAGGTAGCCGAAGCGCCCGCCGGGGCGACCCACGAGGCCCTGATTGTAGCCGACGCTCGTATTATCAAGCGGGGGATCGCGGTCCAAAATATTTTCGAGACCGAAGGTCACGCGCAGGTCGCCGAGCTTGGAGGTCTTCGCAAAACCGTAGCTCACCGAGCCCGCAAATGTGTAGTAACGCCCCACCTCCCAGCCGTCGCGGAGGAAATCGCGGTAACGGTGGATGTAGTTCATGTTGAGGTTGGCCCCCCACGTGCGTTTTTGCCAGGCGACCGACGACTGGCTGCGGTAGCGCGGCAGACTCCGGCCGACACTGCTCACAATGGCGTCGTTTTGAAACCGCCGCGACGCGTAAAAGCCCATGTAGGTCCAGTTGCTGGATACGTTGAAATTGCCGTATTCGGCCGTGCGCACGCGGTAACGCAGTCCGTAGTCGTAGTAGCGCACCATTTGTTGCGCGAGGTTCACGGCAGAATCGGTGATGAAGCGGATGCGGCCGGGCACGGTGACGGTCTGGCCGGGGAGGACGGGGGTCGTGATGCCGCCGGCGCCGGCGAGGATGCTGATGTTGGCAGTTGTGGTGTTCGTGTAGGTCTCGGATTGCGGATCGCGGACCACCAGATCGCCGGTGCTCGTGAGTTCGTTCTGGCGGATGAACGTCGTACCGAGACCGGAGGTGATGAGATTCCGTTGTTCAATAATGCCGTGCGCAAAATCAATCGTGAGGCCGTTGAGTTTCCGCCACGGCACATCGTAGACGAGGCTCACTTGCTTCGTGACGCCGGTTTCGGGGGTGAGGTTCCGGTTGCCCGACGTCTTTAGGAGACGCTGAAACGTGCTCGCGTCGACCGGGTCGGCCGTGAGCGCCTGCGGACGCCGGAGATCGGCCAGGCCGCTGACGAGGCTCTGACTCACCCCACCGTAGAGCTGCGGAAGCGTGGGCGAACGAAAGGTCTGACTGTAGCTCCCGCGCAAGAGGAGACTGCGGAACGGGCGGTAGCGCAGTCCGCCAAAGGGCTTGATCCCGCTGTCGTAGCCGTCGCTGAATTTCTCGAACCGCGCCGCACCGTTGAGTTCGAGGGTGTGCACGAAGCGGAAGTGCCGCTCTTTTACGAGGGGCACCCGGAGCTCGGCCGAGGCGGAGTCGACCGTGCGCGCCGCCTTGGTCGGATCGGCGAGGCGAACTTGGCCGATGATGTCGTCGAGCGAGGTGGAGAGTGCGTCGTTGGCCGTGTCGAAATGTTCGGAGCGATGCTGGGCGCTGAGCGAACTGCCGATCTGGCCCCACGGCAGTGAGAACAGCTCGATCGTTGTGAGGCGCCCTTCGAGAATCATGGTGTCAGCGGCGCCATCCTTGCCAGAGATGACCTTAATGCCGTCGAGGGTGGCAGGGTTATTCTTGAACGTCGGGCCGCCGAAAATATTGAGCGCGTCGGGCGTAGCCTTGGCGAGCGCGGCGCGCACGGCGCTTTCGCTGAGCGCGTTGGTGGTGCGATCGGTCGACTCGTTTTTCGTGTAAGCCCAACCCAAGTCCCAATCGAAGCGGCCGCGGAGCGTGCCATGCACCCCGGCGCGGTAACCGAGGGACGTGCTGGCGATCTTGGCAATCCGCGCGCCGACCTCGAGGGGACGATACGTAAACGCGAGCGGAATGCCGAACGGGTTGTAGTAGTTCGACGCGGGAACGAGGATGTTGTTGTCGCCAGTCGTGGAGATGGGCGAGGGCGCAAGGTGCGTCTCGGATTTGATCTGCGTGTAGCTGATGGCCGCGTCGAAATCGATGATCCGGGTGATTTGATAGCCGAGCCCCGTGCTGAGACTGCGCGTAACCCGTTCGGGGACGTTCCAAACGAAGGGCTGGAAGTTGTAGGAATTGCTCAACTCGCCGGCGGGAAACGCCCGCGCGATGAATTGCCCGGCGGTCGGTCGCGGGGGATTGTCACCGCGCGGCACCGAGGCGAAGTTGCCCGAGCTCCCCAGCGTGCCGACGTTGGTGCCGCCGGTGCCCGGTAGAAAGCTGGCTGCGGTGCCGGTGAGCGGGTTGAGAATCGAGGTGGCCGTGAGTCGGTTCTTCGGGTCGGTGAGCTGCGTCAGCGTGGGCACGCC
Source organism: Opitutaceae bacterium (assembly GCA_005799525.1). Taxonomy (GTDB): domain Bacteria; phylum Verrucomicrobiota; class Verrucomicrobiia; order Opitutales; family Opitutaceae; genus GAS368. Next base: position 2,481 of record SYGN01000156.1, read on the forward strand.
GACCGTCGCGTAGGGTCCGGTGGCGGACCGCCCGTCATACGAGCTGACGGCGGTGGCGGTGGGGCGAAGCGTGTTGGCGTATTTGACGGCGTCATACTCGCGCCAGCGCTCGGTCTGATCCGCGTTGGCGGAGAACGGCTGATCGGTGGCAGCGTTGGCGTGACGCGAGCTGTAGCTGTAGTTGACGTTGACGCGGGCTTTGCCGGCGCGGGTGCCGCCGAAGAGTGAGACGGAGAGCTCGCCGCCGTCGGTCTTGAAGTAGTTGCCGTAGCGCGCGGTGATCTCGGCACCGACAAAGTTCTGGCGGGTGATAATGTTTACGACGCCGGCGGTGGCATCAGAACCGTAGATGGCGGAGGCTCCGTCCTTGAGCAGCTCGACCCGCTCCACCAGGGAGACGGGGATCCGGTTGAGATCAACGAACACCGTCCCGCCGCTCGAGATGCCGTTGGGGGCCTGACGTCGGCCATCGACGAGGATCAGCGTGTTGTTGGGTCCGAGGAAGCGCAGATCGATCGCCGTGGCGCCGCGCACCGCCGTGATCGTGCCGCCCTCGTTGATGCCGAAGGAGGTGGCCTCGGGGATGTCGCGGATGATGTCGGTGAGATTGTCCATGCCGGACAGCTCGACATCTTCGCGCGTGATGAAGCGCACGGGCGAAGGGCCTTCGATGTCGGTGCGTTTGATGAGCGAGCCGGTGACCTCGAATTTTTCGAGCGTCGCGGGCGCGGTGGAGGTCGAGGCGGAGTCGGTTTTGGACGCAGACTGCGCGGCGAGCGACCCGGTGCAAAGGCAAGCCAGTGCACCGAATCGGGCAACCGCGACGAAGGCTGCGGATCGCGGGCTATTCATCGTTGGTGGTGGTGGTGGGTGAGCCGCCCGGGGAATACTCGGCGGCGAGTTGTCGTGAGGTTAAGCAGGCCACGCGCCGTCGCGAACGCAACGGGGAAGTGCCCGCGGGATCGGGCTGCGGGTGATCCCAACGTCCGGAGAGACGTTGGCTTTTGGCGGGTAAGAATTCGCGCGCGAGCGGACGGCGGAGCGAACGGGCTACCTCTGGTAACTGGCCAACGCCGGAAAATCGGCGGCGGCGAGGTCGAGCGTGGGGAGCTCGTGGAGGAGCACCCAGCGAAGTGCGGCGTGTTCCAAGGCTCGGGGCGCTGGGCTCGTCGCGGCGAGGCGGCAAACGAAGGGAAACATTTCGATGGTGAGCGCGGGGTAGTCGTGCCGAAACGTCGGAAGGGCGCGGACGATTTCGGCCTGGCAGCCGAGTTCTTCGTGGAGTTCGCGCAGCAGCGCGTCGGCGGGAGACTCACCGGCCTCGATCTTGCCGCCGGGACATTCCCACTTGAGGGCGAGGTGTTTGTGGGCCGGTCGCTGGGCGATGAGGACGCGGCCGGTGGCGTCCTCGATGATGGCGCAGGCGACGGGGAGGGCTTTGGATTGAACCACGGCCGCACAAAGACACGGAGCGCGGGGAAGCTCCACGTCATTTCTCGCCGGACGGTGGATTTCACATGCTCGGCAACTTTGCGGTGAGCGAGGGGTTCTTGAAGGATGAAAATGTTAATGAACATTCTCCTGCTGGTCGGCGCGGTGATCGTCGCCATTCATGTCCATTCGCTTCCATGATGAGACTCATTTTCCTGGAGGTAGGAGCCTGCTGGCAGGCGATTCAGGACTTGGACGGTGGGTGAAATGTAAAAATCGCCCGCAAGCAGGCTCCTACCCCCAAGCCGGTTGAGCGTGTCGCGA
>SYGN01000157.1 GCA_005799525.1 Opitutaceae bacterium
GGCACGCCGGCCAGGCGAAACGTGCCACTCTCATCGGTGAGGGCGACGAACTCGGTGCCTTTCAGGGAGACGCGGGCGTTGTTGAGGTAGTCGCCGGAGACGGCGTTTTTCACGCGGCCCTCGATGGTGCCGGTCGTGGCCATGGGAGTTTGTGCGCGGGTGCCGAGCGTGAGGGCGAGCGAGAGGCACGCGGCGAAGGCAAGGCGGAGGAGGGGGCGGAGGGTAGGCATGCGGAGGATAAGCGGACACGAAATTTCAGCCGCGCGTAACGGGTGCGACGATGAAAATCGCCGCGTTTGCCAAGCGGGCGAACACTCGGCCACGTTACTCCCCGCCGACGTAGGCGAAACGCGGCACGCGCCGGCCGTCGTCGAGGGTGACGCTTTCGATGAACATCGCTTGCGGGCGAAGCCAGAAGCTGTGGTCGTCGTAGAGGAGTTGATACACGACGAGGACTTCCCGGGTCTCCGAGTGGCGGGCGAGGTGGTGCACGCGATACTCGTTGCCCTTGTAGTGGCGGTAGCGGCCGGGGCGCGGCTCGGACGGGAGTGGCTGCAGCGGGGCGGACATGGTTATATTCGGCCGACTGGGCGGACTGAAGACCGCCCTACTTGGCTTCGACGCGGAGGAGGCCCTTCATCAGGAGCGCGTGGCCGGGGAAACTGCAGAGGTAGTCGTAGTCGCCGGGTGCGGTCGGGGCGTTGAAGAAGATGGTGTCGCTCGTTTCGGGCAGCACGAGGGCGCTGTGGAAGAGCACGTCAGCGGTGTCGGGGACGTAGTTTTTCGCGGCACCGTCGACGCCGAGGGCCATAGCGGCGTTGCCGACGGATTCGCCTTTGCCGGGGGCGCAGAGGACGAAGTTGTGGAGCATGTCGTCGGTGTTGCGGAACACGAGGCGGATGCGGGCGCCGACTTTCACCGTGAGCAGTACTTGATCAAATTTCAGGCCGGGTTGCGTGCCGAGGACGATGGTCTTGTCGCCGTCGTCACCCCAGTCGGCGGGAGCTTTTGTCGGGTGTTTCTTCGTATTTGCACTCGCCATGGCGGGGATCGGCGCGACGCAGAGTTCGGCCTCCTTGACCTCGAGTGGGATGATGCGGTTGCCGTCAGGGAAACGGTTGAGTGTGTAGTAAGCGATGGGGTGGAGGAGCGGCTCCTTGCCTTGCGCGGAGCGGAGACCGGCCGCTTTGATTTCGTGGATGTAGCCCTCGCGCAGACAGATGTTCGCGAGGCGCACGCTGCGGCCATCTGGGGCGACGACGACTTTGCGGACGGGGCAACCGGCGCGGTTTGAGGGAGCGCTGCCGTATTCTTTATGCCAGAGATAGGTAAAACTGGATACGCTGTAGCTCTCGGGTTTTTCGGCGGTGGCGCGATCGACGGGCGTGGTGAACGTGAGCACGAAGCCGTCGGGTTGAGCGGTGACCTCCTTGATTTCAAACGGCGTCTCGCCGGTCCAGACGAGGCGCTCGATGCCGTGTTTTTTCGAGCCGAGGGCGCCCCAGCCGCGCTCGGTTTCGCCGGTGAAAAACGAGCCGTCCTCGCTCTGGGCAAGGCTGATGATGCCGCAGTCGAAGCCACTGCGAAACGCATAGGCTGCGCCCTGCCAGACGCCTTTCACTTTTTCGAGACTGACGCGGGCGATTTTGCTTTGGCCTTGATCGGCGACGAAGAGTTGGCCGGCGAACGGACCGAATTTTCCGCCGCTGAGATCCTCGCGCACGGCTGAGTTGGAAATGCCCAGGACGGTGTGGGGCAGCCACACGGCGGGCGGTTTTACGCCGGGCAGGCGTTTGGCGACATCGGTCATGGGCTGGCCAAAACTGGTGATGTCGTCGGGGCGGAGTGACACCGGCGAACCGGCATTCTTGCTCCATGCGAGGCCGGCCGGATGGCCGATAAAATCGCCGCGCTCGAGGTGGGTGAGTTTACCGGAGCCGACCCATTCGCCCTGATTGTCGGAGGCGAACCAATCGCCGCCGGAGGTAACGGCGAAGCCGGCGGGCGAGCGCAGGCCGGCCGCGATGGGCGTCATCTGGCCGTCGGGCCTGATGTCCATCATCCAACCGCGCCACGGCACGGGGGCTTGAGTCGCGCCGCCGAAGGCGACGTTGAGCGTGACGCGGAGATGGCCGTTGGGTGCAAGGACGGGGCCGAACGCGTATTCGTGGTAGCTGCCGGAAATGGGGATTTTCGCGATGGTCTCAAAGACATCGGCGCGGCCGTCACCGTCGGTGTCTTCGAGGCGGGTGAGCTCGGCACGTTGCGCGACGTAGTAGCCTGTGCGCGGGGCGGGTGCGGCGATGATGCCGAGCGGCTCGTGGAGGCCCGAGGCGAAGAGCGAGAAGGTCAGCCTAGGTTCGGCCGCGAAGGCGCCGTCGACGAAATACACTTCGCCCCGGCGCGTGGTGACGAGGAGACGTTTGCCGGGGAGCGGAAGGATACCGCTGGTCTCGAGGACGATGTCGGCGGGAACTTCGAGCGGGATGCGTTTCCAGTATCTGTTTTCGCGGGCAACGAGTTCGTCGCTGGGTTTGGCGAAACGTTCGGCGGGCGACGGGTTGTTCGGTTGGGCGAACGCGAGCGGCGCGAACGCGGTGACGATGCTGCACGCGGCGATAATCGGAAGAGTGGAGAAAAAGCGTTTCATGGCGGCGGCGTTACCAGACGAGCGAGTAGGCGAGGGGGGCTTCGAGCGTGGATTTTGAGAGGCGAACAAAGAGGAGCTGTTGGTCGCCGACTTTGCGGAGGGTCGGCTGATGCGCGGAGCCGGCGGGCCAATCGATGTAGTACTCGCGGTCGCCGATGACCCAGCCGCCGCCGGGTTGAGCGGTGATAACGTCGGCTTCGGCGAGGAGCACTTGGGTTTCCCACGAGGCGAGGGAGCCCTTGAAATCGAGGCGGCGGTTGAGCGCTTTGCCGTCAGCGCTCGGGGCGAGACGGTCACGGATGGAGACGTCGGAAATTTTCGAGAGGAACACGGGCTGGCCGTTCGCCTCGAGGGTGTAGCCTTGGGACGATTGCAGGGCGTCGGCGGAATCGGGCCAACCGGCCGCGCGGGGATAATCAATCAAGGCGACGGTGGGCTTGGCAGTAAGCGTGAGGGTGGGGCCGGTGGGTTTCGCGAGTTGGGGTTCGCCGCGGCCTTCCCACATTTCGGCCGTGTCGATCCACGTGCCGCGCCACGCGCGCAGGAGTGCGCCGGTTTCGAGATCGTAGGCGTAGTGGACGCCCCGGGGTGTGCCCACGCTGGTGGCGTAGAGGCGTTTTTTGGGCTCGAACGGCACGAACCCGCGTTGCATGCGGACGCGGTCGGCGGAGGGTTCGAGGGCGAGTTTTTTCGGGTTGGTGGTGAAACGGCGTCCACCGGCGGGACCAGCGTTTTCGGAGCCGCTCAGAGAGTGGGGGGCGAGGCCGGGGCCCTCGGCGATGATGTCGAGCACAGGGCGATTGTTGCCCGTATGGAGAAAATCGAGGCGCACAGCGTGGGTGCCGGCGGCGAGGGTGATCGTGCCGGCCTGACCGCCGCGTTCGAGCGGGGTGATCACGGGACGGTTATCGATGAGCAGGCGCACGGGCGACGTGGTCTCCGGGGTGAACGCATACTCGCCGGCGCGGGTGAGGTTCAGGGAGCCGGTGAGGACGAGGGCGAACTTGCCGGTCTTTTCGACGGCGGCCTGCGAGAAACGGTCGGGCACGCCGGTGGCCGTGGGTTGGCGGGAATCGTAGTCGCCGATTTTCGCGAAGGCGGACGAGTGGAGCTGATAGCCGAGCTTTTCTACCGCGAGGTGCGCGCCGGCGTCGAAGCGTTTGTAGACAAGGTTGCGGATCGCCACCGCACCGTGGTCACCCTGAAACATGAGCGGACCGAGGGGGGCTTCGGGACCGTTTTCGAAGAGTGCGCTGCGGGTGGCGCCGGTGACCTCGACGTTTTCGTGAATGAGAAAACCGTTGAGGGTAACTTTGGTGAAGCGGGCGTTTTTCGTTTTCTTGCCGGTGGGGTCGAAGCGCGGGGCTTGGAATGCGATGTGCAGCGTTTGCCAGAGACCCGGGGCGCGGCTGGCGTTGGCGCGGGGCGTGGTGCCCTCGTAGCCTTCCTTGCCGGCGCCGCGGGCGGCGTCCCAGCGTTGATAAATGCCGCCGCAGTCGGCGGGTGTCGGATCTTTTTTCCCCCAGCTGTCGAAGAGCTGGACCTCGTAGCGGCTTTGCAGATACACCCCGGAGTTGGAGCCGGGGGCCATGAGGAATTCGAAAGCGAGCTCGATGTCGCCGTGTTCCCAAGCGGTGAAGAGATGGCCGCGCGTTTCCTTGGTCTTACCGGGGTTACACACGAGGACGCCGGAGCCGGGGGTGGCGGTGAGCGTTTTGTCGCGACGCGGGTCGCCGGCGAGACCGGCGGCGAGCTGCCAGTTGGCGGTGACGGGTTTAAAGGCGGTGAGCGAATCGAGGGCGACGCGTTCGGGCGGGAGGAGCGACTGCGCGCGGGCGGTGAGGGTAGTCAGGAGGGCGGCGACCAAAGCGACACGCGCCAACACGCGGAGAGGGGGAGACAAGTGAGGCATAGCGAAAAGTGAGGCGGTCAAAGTCGACGAGGGGCGGGAGAGGGGGCAAACTGAAATTTCCGTCATCGGCTATTGTCATGCGAAGCTTACCCCGTTGCTTCTCCGAGTGCCCTTCGTCCTCGCTTCCCCGCTTTCCCACTATTCTCCGAATCGTTTTATCTGTCTTCGCCACCTGCGCATTCCTGGCTTCGGCGCGTGCGGGTGATGCTGCCGGCGCTCCGCGCATGGTTCCCGATGTGAGCTACCTCGCGCCGGACCGCGCGGAGAAACTCGATCTCGATCTGCCAGCTGCGCCCACCAAGGGAAAACTTTCCCGGGCCGTCGTGTGGATCTACGGTGGCGGTTGGACGGGCGGCGTGAAGACCGAGAATCGTGCGAAGGAAATCTGCACGACCTTGGCTGCGGCGGGTTACGTGGCCGTGAGCGTCGACTACCGGCTCGGTGCCGGCGCGTGGCTGCACAATCTGCACGATTGCAAAAACGCGGTCCGTTTTCTCCGCGCGAACGCCGCGAAATATCAGCTCGATCCCGAGCGCATCGCCGTCGCGGGCGGTTCGGCGGGCGGTCACTTGGCGCTGATGGTGGGCTTCACCGGCGACCAGCCAGAGTCTGAGCCGACCGGTGTGGCGACGCCTTATCCCGGGGTATCAAGCAAGGTGCGCGCGGTCATTGATCTCTACGGACCGGCCAATTTGCTCACGCGTCAAGAAGTCGACGCCGAGGGCGCACCGACGGGCAAGTTCCGCGCCGTCGGTCCCGCGGCGGTGTATGGCACCGACGACCCCGCGGCTCCCGTCTATGTCCGGGCTTCGCCGGTGACGCACGTCACGAAAAACTCTTCGCCCGTCTTGATTTTACACGGCCAGATCGACCTGACGGTCGACCGCGCGCAGTCCGAGGAACTTGCGGGCGTGCTCGCGAAGCACGGCGTCCCGCACGAACTCGTGCGAGTGGCGGGAGCCGGGCACACGTTCGATTTTGAAACGTGGAACAAGCAGCCCCTGTCGCGCGATCTTCGCCCCGTGGCTCTGGCGTTTTTGGAAAAGCATCTCAGCCCGTAACAATTGCCCTCCGTAAGGCGACGCATTCTCAGACTCCGCACCATGACACTCCCCTCCATTCCGTCCCCAGCTCCGCGTCGTCCTGACGCGAAAATCTTCGCGCTCGTCCTGCTCGCAGCGGTTTCTTCCGCGTCTGCCCAAACCGCAGCAGCGGCGGCGGAGAAAACCACGACGCCTCCCGATAGTGCGGTGACGCTGACGCCGTTCGAGGTGAACAGCGACCGGGACACTGGCTTTGCGGCCGCGAGTTCCCTCGCGGGCGGCCGCCTCGCGAGTGATTTGCGCGATACGCCGGCGGCGTTTTCGGTGATCACCCGCGAGTTCATCGACGCGCTCAATCTCACGGACCTGATGCAGGCGCAGGACTGGGCGACGGGCTCCACGTTTCAGTCGGATATCGGCACCTTTAACTTCACGACCTTTACCGTGCGCTACAACTCGCGCGGCGTGAGTGCGGGCCAGCAGCTGCGGAATTTTTTCCCCGTTAACAGCGACAACGACAGCTACGCGCTCGAGCGCTACGACTTCGGACGTGGCGCCAACTCCATCGTGTTCGGCAACGGCAGTCTGGGCGGTGTGAGCTCTTCGACCACGAAGCGGGCGCGCACCGACCGGGCCTTCCAGGACGTGAAGCTCACCGCGGGATCGTTCAGTATGATGCGGGCAACGATCGACGTGAACCAGCCCATCAACGACAAGGTGGCCCTGCGTGTCGCGGGCGTCGCGCAGCACGGCCTCGGCTGGCGCCAAAAACAATTTGAGAAACGCAAAGGCGTTTTTGCCACGGCGACGCTGAGGCCCTTCCCGAATACCGTGGTGCGGTTCGAAGCTGAGGCGATCAACCGCGAGATCAACCAGCCGATCAACAATCTCCAAGATCAGCTCTCGGGGTGGAATGGCAGCACGACATTTGCCGTGCCCGCCGCGCTCAACGGCGCGACGGCGGCGCAGATCACCGCGCTACAGGCGCAAGGGGTCGCGCGGCGCGGCGCTAACTACAACGTCTACGATCCCTACAACGGCTTCAACGCCATCAGCAGCTACACCAACGAGGCGATCTCGCTCGGCGGCGGCACCACGGCGACGACGCCGATCGCGGGTTTTGTCTCCGGCAGCGCCCCGGCGTTCGGCCTGACGAACACCAATCTGGTCAACGCGATGAACGTCCCGACCAACCGCTTCGACTTGGTTGAATCGCGCTCGGGTTTCATCCGCCCCTCCGAACGGTTTTCGATCAACCAGGACGGGCCGCTCCTCGAAAGCACGTTTCGCGATTTCCAGCTGACGGTGGAGCAAAAGCTCGGGGACTTTTATGTGGAGCTGGCCGGTGACGTGACCAAGAATTCAAACTACACGAACGGCGAACAGAATCGCGGCGCGAATGCCACCTACATCGATATCAACCGCGTCCTCCCCAATGGCGCGCCCAACGCCCACTACCTGCAGGCCTACGGCGACGGGAATTTTTTCCGCGGCTTCCGCCACTACGATTACCACAATGTCCGCGCGGCGGTGGCTTGGAAGAAGGACACGCGCTTCGGCAATTTCGCGATCAACACCATGGTCGGTGAAAACAAGAACCACTACACGCTCTCTTATCAGTGGCTCAGCTTGGCGCAGGGCACCGATACGCTCGCGTGGATCAACGGCACCGCGGCGACGGTGAAGATCCGCCGTTATTGGAACGAGCCGAGCCGTCCGTTCGTCGACCTCGCCGGCAAGCCCATCCCCTACTACGATCCCAACACGCGCACGACCACGACCGTCACGCCGCGCTGGGTCATCGACCACACGCGCTTCGATGCCGAGTCCGTCAACGACACCAGCTACCGCTACGGCCTCGCCGCGCTCAACGCCAAGTTCTGGAAGGATCGGCTGATCTTCCTCGGTGCTGTCCGCCGTGATCGTTACCAATCCGGATCGCGGCAGATGGCGGTGAGTGGAGACTACCCGACTGATCGCGATCCGCTCAAGCCGCTCTTCAAGCCGCAGGCCCCCGACGATTGGGCGGCCCTTACCTATGTGCCGGTCGACGCCGCCGGACGTGCTCTGCCCGCCGCGCCCGCGATCACCCGCCCCCGTCTCTCTGGCGGAGTCCGCGATCCGCGCTACACGCAGTATCGGTTTCGAGACGATTTTAATGCCCCGGTGCTCAGTGGCTACGTGAACACCAAGTCGGTCGGCACGGTGATGCACTTGCTCAGTTGGGTGAGCCCGTCGGTGAACTACGCCGAGACTTTTAACCCGCAAAAGGCTTACGCCCTGTTGCAGGGAGGCGGGATCATTCAACCCACCATCTCCACGGGTTGGAATTACAGCACGCGCTTTGAGTTCTTCCAGCGGAAGCTCGACGTGAATCTGACCTACTACACGAGCGAGGAAATCAATAATCCGTCCGGCGTGTCCGGGTTTCCGTTTAACGCCCTGCTGGAGGCGACGCCCATGGGCAGCACGGCCGATCTCAACAAGCGCGGGCTGCCGCGTTTCATCGGTGGCAGCGATCTGCAGGATCGCGTGGCGAGCGGCTACGAGGCAGAAGTCACGGTCAATGTGATCAAGGGCCTGCGCGTGACGGGCAGCGTGTCGCTCCCGAAGGTTTATGGTGCCAACGCCTACCAGCTCACGCGCGCCTACGTCGAAAAGAACCGCGAGGCCTTTAAGCTCATCGTGCAGGACACCGGTGCCCGGGTGGGTGCCAACAACGTCGCGACGGTCGATCCCGCCATCCCCGCCGACCAGCTCTCGCCCGACGTGAATACCGCCGCCGACGCCTACAACACGATCTTTACCGCTTACAATAATTTGAACATCGCGCGCACGACGGGAAATAATCAGCCTCTCTACAAGTTGTTTGGTGATTACACGATTCAGGAGGGTAAGACGAAAGGCCTGCGCTTCGGCGTGGGTGTGCAATACCGCGGCCGCGAAATTCTCGGCAATCGCGGGGCCGACACGATTGTGGACCCGGCTAATCCGACGCGCGCCATCGACGATCCATCGCGGAGCAATCTCACCGCACTCATGTCCCCCCAAGGCGACACCACGGTGACAAGCACGTTCGGCTACCTCTGGCGTTTCGACAAACGCGCCATCCAACTGAATCTCGTGATCAACAATCTGCTCAACGACCGGGCAATCTATTGGACGACCTCGACCAATGGCACCGCTACGAGCGCGCTGCGGCCGCGCGATGGAAATTACAATTCGCCCGCGCGCGAGACCGTGCCCGTGGGTTTCGGCTTGAAGCAGCCGATCAACTTCAACGTGTCCGCATCGTGGCGGATGTGAGGCCGGGCGTTGACACCGGGGTGCGTAGCTACAGCGTGCTCACATGGCGACCATCACCGCGAAAGTCTTCAAGGCAGGGAATTCCAAGGCGCTGCGTCTGCCGCGCGGCCTGAACGTGAAGGCGAGGTCCTACGAGGTGACGCCGACGGCCACGGGCTTCGTGATTACCGATCCCGCCGCAGTGGCCCGGCAGCTAAAAGCCTTGAAGGCGCTCCGCGGATCCGCGCCTGATTTTCCCGATCACACGCGATGATTTTCATGCCGGACACGAATGTGTTCTCCCGTTACCTGCGGGACGGGGCGGAAGATGCGCGGTTGTTGGACCGATTGGAGCAATCGCTGCCCGAGTGTCGATTGTCGGCCATTGCGCTGATGGAGTTGGAATACGGCGCGGCCAAACGCCCCGAGGTGGCGTCGTTTCGTGAACGCATCGTTCGCCTCAAGACCGTATTTCCCCGGGTCGAAGCATTCGATGACGCTGCGGCTCATCACGCCGGTTTTGTGCGCGCCTGTTTGGCCAACCTAAGACCCAACGCCCAGCCCATCGGAGCCTATGATGCCCTGTTGGCGGGGCATGCGCTGGCGTTGCGCGCGGTGTACGTGACGAACAACACGAAGGAATTTTCCCGGGTGCCGGGTCTTCAGGTCGAAGATTGGCAGAGCTGAACGGACGCCGATGGCACGCGGTCATATCCTTATCGCACTCGCGCTGGTGGCTGCGGAGAGGGGCGTGTTGCTGGGAGCAGACGCGCGGTTCGTGTCTCCGGCGGAGATTCGCCGCGAGGTTTTTTTGGCCTCGCCGCGGGTGGGCGTGGCGGTGCTCGCCGCCAGCACCTACACTCGGCCGAGCGGCGGAGAAATGGTTTCACTGCACCAACTCATGTCGCGGTCGGACACCGTCGACGTGGCGTTCTTGCGCACGTCGCCGGATCATGGCCGCACTTGGAGCGCGGCGGTGGCAGTGCCGACGCTTGAGGTGCGGGCGGGCGGGAAATTTCGACGGGCACTGCGTGGCGGCGTGGCCGATCCGCAGACGGGGCGGTTTGTGCGCTTTCAAATCGAAGGGCTCCTGCCCACGGACGATCCGCTTGAGGGTATGCGGCAATGGTATGTGACCTACCAGGTGTCGACGGATGGCGGGGGCACCTGGCCGATGAACGAGCAGATCATCCAGCGCGGTGCGGAGTTCTCGGCGCGGCATCCGTTGCCGGGCGTGTGGGTCGGGAGGAATTGTGTGATGGTAGGAGACCTCGCGTCGGTGCCGATCGTGCTCGCGGATGGCACGCTAGTGTTGCCGGTGATCGTCTCGCCGCTCGGGCCGGATGGGAATTATTTCAATCCCGGTGGCGGCTCCACTTATACGGATGCGGCGGTGTTGCGCGGTCGCTGGCGCGACGGCGGGAAAGTGAGTGACGGGACCGATCTGCGAATCGACTGGGAATTGTCGGCGCTCGTGAAAGGCGATCCGGCGAAGTCGACGCGCGGGCTGGATGAGCCGACGGTGGCGCCGCTGGCGGACGGGCGTCTGCTGATGGTGTTACGCGGATCTAATGGCGGAAAACCGACGCTGCCGGGGCGGCGCTGGGTCGCGTCTTCGAGCGACGCGGGGCGCACGTGGACGCAACCGAAGCCGTGGACCTACGCGGATGGCGGGGAGTTTTTCTCGCCCAGCGCGTGCTCCCAACTTGTGCCGCATTCGTCGGGGCGGCTCTACTGGATCGGCAATATCGTGCCAGTGAATCCGACGGGGAACCAGCCGCGCACGCCGCTGGTAATCGGCGAGGTCGACACAAAGTCAGGATTGTTGCGGCAGGAAACGGTGCGCGTGATCGACGAACGTGAAGACGGCGACAGTCCGTTGCTGGCGCTGTCGAATTTCTCGGCGCGCGAAGATCGCGATACGAGTGAGATCGTCGTGAATATGAGCCGGCTGTTCGAGCGCTCCCCGCCGGAGCCGGAGCGTGATTGGACGTCGAACGCGTATCTGTATCGGGTGCGGGTGAAGTAGGGTGCGTTCCTGCAAGATCCGCGTGGGCTTCGGCTAACGATGCGCAGACGCTGCAGCCGATCGGGCGCAGCGTGGGACGTTGTACAAACGTTCTTAGATAAATAGCAGGGATCGAGGTTTTTGAAATTTTCCGACCCATAAAAGTTTCCTCTCCATATCCAGGGGATTGGGGCGGAGCTGAAGCGACGGTGATGAGGTTCAGCGTTCGGGGCAGGAAGATTGGTGAGGTAGGGAGATTTATCGGAGGGCAGACCTTCGTGTGCGAGGTGTGAGACTCAAACCCACGGGCAAGGACGCCTGTGCCACGTTCCGGAGAAGTTCAAAAATCAACGGACGTTGGTATTCGCCCGGCCTGCGGTCATCGAGCAATTGCATCTTCCCTCAGCCCCTGTTTTCTCTTTGCCTGCCTGAGCTCCCGGTTTACTTTTGCTGAATCCCTCCCTATTCACCCCTCCCGATAGTTTCGCTCCTCCTATGAAATTCACACGACGTCATTTTTTGAAAACGACCGCAGTGGCTTTGGGCATGCCCACATTTATCCCCGCCTCGGCGCTGGGTCGAGACGGCAAGGCGGCACCCAGCAACCGGATTGTGGTCGGGGGCGTCGGCATTGGCCCCCGTGGGCGTGAAGTCCTCAAGCACTTCCTCAGCCAGACGGACGTGCAGTTTGTCATGATCGCCGATGTGCAGGAGACGCGGCGCGAAGTCGTCCGCGTGATGGCGAACCGGCAATACAACAACCAAGACTGCGTGAAAACCCGGGACATGTATGAAGTCTTCGGTCGCGCCGATATCGATGCCGTGCTGATCGCGACCGGTGACCGCTGGCATGCGTTGGCGAGCATGCTCGCGGCGAAGGCGGGTAAGGACATCTATTGCGAGAAGCCGTGCAGCATGACGGTCCGCGAGAGTCAGGAATTGGCGGATACGACCAATCGCTACGGGCGGATTTTCCAGTCGGGCACCCAGCGCCGCAATGTCGACAACTTCGGTTTCGCCGCCGAACTGGCGCGCAGCGGCAAGCTCGGAAAGATCCACACGGTCCACGCCGGAATTCTTCCACTCGAGGAAAGTTTCAAATGGTTGCCTGCGGAACCCGAGCCGGCCCGCGACGTCGTCGATTGGGATCGTTGGCTCGGCCCGGCTCCGTGGCGGCCTTACAATAAAGACTACGTACAGGGTCGCTGGCGCGGTTACTATGATTTTCATGGCGGTGCGGCTTTGCCGGAATGGGGCGCGCACACGGTCGACCTCTGCCAATGGGGCGCGAGTGCGGATCATACCACGCCGATCTCCTACGAGGCCGATGGGCAGACCATCTACGGGAAATACGCCAACGGCGTGAAGCTCGTGATGCGCCTCGCCGGTTTTAAGGGCGAAGGCAACTGGGTCGTCCCCGGAACCTGCCCGGTACGCTTTGAAGGCGACGAAGGTTGGGTCGAGGCCGCGGACACCGGCAAGATCGCGGTGTCGTCCCCGAAACTTCTGGAGCGGGGCGCGCCGAAGGAAATGGCCGGCACCGATCCGTCGAAGCACGTCCGCGATTTCCTCGATTGTGTGAAATCGCGCGGCAAACCGGCCTGCAATGCCGATGTCACGCGTCGCGGTCACATCATCTCCCATGTCGCCTCCATTGGCTGGCGGCTCGGCCGCAAGGTGGAGTTTGATCCCGTTACCGAGACGTTTGTGAACGACGCTGATGCCAACCGTATGTGTAGCCGTGCGCGTCGCGCGCCGTGGCACGCCTGAACCCAACTCCCGTGGTGATCTTATGAAACTCATTCGTTCTCTCCTTCCCGCTTTATTGGTGGTGACGTTGGCCGGCCCCGTTGCGGCGGCGGTGTCCTCTGAAGCGGCGTCACTCGCCGTGCTCGCGTCCGATGCCGGGCTCCTGGAAAAAGCCCGCGCGTGCCAGGAACTCGGTGACATGGGTGGTCCCAAGTCGGTGGCGCCTTTGGCGGCGCTGCTGAACAAGGAGCATCTCGCCGACTACGCGCGCAGTGGACTCGAAGGCATCAAAGATCCCTCGGCCGGAGTGGCGCTGCGCAAAGCGCTGCCCACGCTCGAAGGGCGCTTCCTCGCCGGAGCGGTGAACTCGCTGGGGGTGCGGCGCGAAGTCGCGGCGGTGCCCGACCTCCAGAAATTGGCCCTCGATGCGAAACGCGGCGTGGCCGCAGAGGCGATTGCTTCTCTCGGGATGATCGCCAATCGCGATGCGGCCAAAACGCTGCAGCAGGTGCTGAGCGGTGGTCCCGCTGACCTGCGCGTCCCGGCGGCGCACGCTGCGCTCGTGGCGGCTGCGCACTTGGCGAAGGTCGGCAATGTCGCTGCCGCGCGCGAGTTGTTGGAGAGCGTGGTGAAGGCGCTGCCGTCCGGGCAGCTCGCGACGGTGGCTAAAAATCAAATCACGGTGCTCGGTGGCAAACCGTAACCTGTGAGTCGAGGGACGTCGCTCGCCGACGCGCCGCTTCGCGACGGGAAAATACGGCCCGGCGAAAAGCGCCATGGCTACGCGGGGGTGTTTATTGGCCGCATTCGACGGCGCGGGCCTTAGCGTCGCGAGTTTTCGATGGCGCGGGTGGTTGCCCTCATGCTCGGTGGAGTCCTGAATCTGCGGGAAAAAATCAGCGACCATGTACTGCTCCGCGGCGCCCGACACTACCAGGAACGTTCCCACAGATTCAGGGCTCCGAAGATGGTAGAAATTTATCCGGGCAGACCTGTTGGCAGAGGGCTGCACGCAACCACGGGCTGGAAAGTCCGTGGCTACGAAAATGGGCGGACCGGGTGGTCCGCCCGGCGGCATGGCTATAAGCGCCAGCCCTACACCGCTTGGTGCCGATGGTTGATTCGTGATGACGGATTGGCGTGCACGGAAACGGCTTTGCCGGGCCCTTGATAGAGGGCCGTGTCCAAGTCGTCCCGCCAATCTTTCTCTCTTTCTCTTTATCTTTATCTTTCTCGTTCGTCAGGCCTCCGGCTCGGAGAGGCTTGTCGGCCGGAGAGAAAGATTAAGAGAAAGAGGAAAGAGAACGATTACTGAGCGCGCGACCGACGGTGACGACGCCCTGTCCTTGATGTAATGGGATTTATTTGAGGACGGCGTCGAGCAGACGGTAGGCGGTTTCGCGCTGGGCGTCGGGGAAGTCGTGCTCGCTGTCGGGGTGGGCCACCGAGAGTTGGGTGGAGACGCCGTAGAGCGTGTAGACCTCGCGGGCGGCGGCGATGACGCGGTCGACGGATTGCCACTTGAAGTTGGTGTCGCGGAGCGGGGCGTTGACGAAGACGGGGCGTGGGGCGAGGGCGCCGAGGATTTCGTGGAAGTCGAAGGGGATGGCGGTGAGACGCCCCGTGTAGTTCAGCAGGCGCGGCATGTAGCGCTCTTGGCACCAGCCTTTGGTCGGGGCCCAGACAGCCGGGTTGCCGCCGTAGTAGTCGAGGTAGGAGTCGAAACCGCAACTTGTCGCGACAACGGTGATACGCGGATCGAACACGGCGGTGTAGAGGGAATTATGGCCGCCGAGGGAGTGGCCGATGGCACCGAAGCCGGCGGTGCGTTTCACAAACGAGAACGACTCGAGGACATCGAGGGCGCGGGTGTTATCCCAGATGGCCTTCATGGTGCCGCTCGCGTAGCCGAGGGCTGGGAGGTCGGGCGCGTAGCCGGCGAGGTGCGGATAGGCGGGCGCGATGGTGACGTAGCCGCGCGTGGCGAGCTCGCTGGCGTACTGGCGATTGGGTTTCCCGCCGAGTCCGACGACGACGCCGGCACCGGTGGTTTGGTCGGTGGGGTGGAGACAGAGGACGGCGGGAAACGGGCGGGCGGTGGCGGACGTCGCGGTGTTGCCGGCAAGTGCGGCTTTGGGGATGCAGAGAAAGGCAGGGGTGCGGCTGCCGGGTTCGGATTGATAGGTGATCCGGCGGAGCACATAAGTGCCGCGGTCGATTTCCTCTTCGACGCGCACATCGATGGCGACGCGTCTGAGTGAGGTGGCGCCCGGGTAGTCTCCCATCACGGTTTCCATGCCGCGAACGATTTCAGCGCGGCGCTGTGGCCACTCGGCGGTCGTGCGCACGGGTACGGTGGCCGCCGAGGCGTCGCGGCGGAGCAGAAGATTTTCGCGCGGGAGGCGCGCGGGCTCGGCGGCGAGGGCGAAGGTTGAGAGAGCGAGGGCGGCGAGGGCGAGGAGCGCGGGAGGATGGAGAGGGCGACGTGCGGGGTCGGGCATACGACAGCGTCGCGCAGGCGTAGGCGTAGTTCCAAGCTTGAAGTGGCGCGCGACCGGCGACGGTGCTCGGGGCTCGCGCACTTTTAAGGTCGGAAACCAGCGGATGAAATCGTGCGGGTGACGCGTGACGAGTCCCGAGCGGTTGGCGGCTAACGCGCCGATGAGGATATTGGCTACCGGCCTCTTGGCGGCTTGGCCGAGGCGCTTGGCGGCCACGTAGGTGTGCCACGCCGTGTGGGCCAGTTCTGTGTCGTTGGCCGTCCGCGGCTCGTCGTAGGAAAGGCCTGCGAGGTGGAGGAAGCGCTTTTGTCCTGCGAGGTCGCCAGCAAAGGCGGCGGAAAGTTCCACCATGGTGACGGGGCTGCCCGCCGGACCTTGCGGCAGCAGATTGTGAAGCAACTCGGCGGACGATTGGCCGAAGGCCGGTTCGTGCTCAACGGCGCACGTGCCGATGGTCCAGCAGACCCGTGATCGCGGCGGAGAACGACCAGCCTGAGAGGCCCCGTCGTCTTGTGTCCTTTGTTTGGAGTGTGGGTGCGGGCGCGAGCGAGTGGCTGTTGATCGGCTCGCTGGCGCTCGCCGCTACGGGGGTGGATGCGGCGGACGTTAGGTCCACTCGCTCACGCTCGCGGCTACGGGTGCAAGTGCGGCTACGGGCGGAAGGGCGCGACGGGTCCGACTACAGTCCGGCCACTTCGAAGCCCTTCCGGTAGGTGCGGCGGACGTATTGGTTGGCGGACTTTTCGTTTTCGAAGGTCAGCTTGGCCACGTTCCAATCGAGGGTGGTCTTCGGGAAGCGGGCGGCGATGCTGCCGAGGAGCACCGCTTCCGTGAGCGGGCCGGCGTACCCAAAATGTGCGGACGGCTTGCCGGGGCCGCCGACGATTGCTTCGGCCCAATCGGTCCAATGGTGGGTGCCGGCGACGTCGGGCAGCTTGTAGTCAGCGAATTTCACCTCGGGGAAAAGCTTCGGGGTCGCGATGTGCGGGATAAGCAAGATCCCTTCGGTACCAATGATAATCGATCCCTGGTCGGGCTCGCTTTGCCGCTGTTTTTTTCCGGGGCGGCCCGTGTCGTCGACGGTGGTCGAGGAGATTGGTTTGGTGGAAGCGATGAGGGCACGAATCTCCGCCGGTGGGCGGGCGTCGCCGTCATACCACGTGACTGCGACGGTTTTGTCGGCGGTGAAGGCGGTGCCGGGGAAGACGTAGCGGATGTTGGCGTTGACGGCCCAGTTCCATTGATCCGGGGCCGGGCCGATTGAGCGCAGGGAGAGCGGGGCGGTGAGGGCTAGAGCTTTGAAGACGGGGTCAAAGATGTGGCAGCCCATGTCGCCGAAGGTGCCGGTGCCGAAGTCGAGGCGTTTGCGCCAATTGCCGGGGTGATAGTGGCCAGTGACGTAGGGGCGCTCGGTGGCGGTGCCGAGCCAGAGATTCCAATCGAAGTTGGCGGGGAGGGGATCGGTGCGGGAGGGTGGGGCGCCGACGTCGCCCCACTTTTTGCTGCTCCAAGTGTGGACTTCTTTCACTTTTCCGATCGCGCCGCTCTGCACGATGGCGACGGCTTGCCGGTAAACTTTCTGCGAGTGAATCTGGATGCCCATCTGCGTGACGAGGCCTTTTTCGCGCGCGATGGTGGATAGCATGCGCGTCTCGTAGATATTGTGCGCGAGGGGTTTTTGACCGTAGACGTGTTTGCCGAGCTGCATCGCGGAGTAGCCGATGGGCGCGTGCATGTGGTCGGGCGTGGAGACGTTAACCGAGTCGATGTTCTTGGCCTCTTTGTCGAGGAGTTGGCGCCAGTCCTGATAGATGCGGACGTCGGGGAA
This sequence comes from Opitutaceae bacterium, assembly GCA_005799525.1. Taxonomy (GTDB): domain Bacteria; phylum Verrucomicrobiota; class Verrucomicrobiia; order Opitutales; family Opitutaceae; genus GAS368. Next base: position 16,977 of record SYGN01000157.1, read on the forward strand.
GGCGGCTTTGACGTTGGCGACTTTGTTGAGATCCACATCGGCAACGGCGACGAGTTTCACGAAGGGATTGCCCATGATGGCCTGGATGTCGGACCACGCCATGCCGGAGGCGCCGAAGCTCGCGTGACGGAGAACTTTGCTGGGGGCGGCGGCGTGGGCGTTGCGGGCGAAGAAGGGAATCGCGAGGCCGGCGGCGGCGCCAGTGCCGAGAGTTTTGAGGAAAGTGCGGCGGGGGAGTTGGGGGGATTTCATGAGAGGGGGAGGCGGAGCGATCGAGAGAGGGGGAGATGGGGAGCGTCGGGAACTTTGTGGTTACCGGCGCGGCGGTTGGCAATCTTCGTGAAAGTCGGACCACTCGTTGGCGCTCGCGGCTACGGGGATCGCTGGCGGGAAAATCAAATGGGTTCGTTGATGACGGGGTTCGTGAGCGTGCCGATTTTTTCGATGTCGATGCTCACGGTGTCGCCGGCTTTCAGGAAGACGGGCGGGGTACGGGCGAAGCCGACGCCGTGGGGCGTGCCGGTGAGAATCACGGTGCCGGGGAGGAGCGTCGTGCTGGCGCTCAGGAATTCGATGATCGCAGGGACATCGAAGATCATGTCGTCGGTATTCCAATCCTGCAGGGTGTCGCCGTTGAGGAGGGTGCGGATACGGAGGGAATTGGGGTTGGGGATTTCGTCGCGGGTGACGAGCACGGGGCCGAGTGGCGCGAAGGTGTCGAAGGTCTTGCCGCGGCACCACTGGCCGCCGCCGCCGTTGCGCTGCCAGTCGCGGGCGGAGACATCGTTGGCGCAGGTGTAACCGAGGACGTAGGTGAGGGCGTCGGCGCGGGAGACGTTTTTGCAACGTTTGCCGATGACGACGGCGAGCTCGCACTCGTAGTCGACGGACGTGCTGGGAAGTTTGACCGGAATTTCGATGGGGTCGCCGGGGTTTTGCGTGCAGGCGGGATTCTTAACGAAGAGCACGGGATACGGCGGAGGCGGCAGGTTGCTCTCGGCGGCGTGGCGTTTATAGTTGAGGCCGATGCACGGGAGGAAGACGGGCACGACGGGGGCGAGGAGCTTGCCGGGCGTGACGACGCGGTCGGTGACACAGAAGTCGCCGTAGATATCGCCGGTGATTTCGCGTGCGGAGCCGTCGGACTGGAGCGAGGCGTAAGCGGGGCCGGTAGGGGTGAGGTGGCAGATGATTTTCATGTGGATTTGGGAGAGATGAGGTCGATACCGTGCAGGCCGAAATGCGGTGCGGCGGCGAGGAGGTGCCGGTCGTGGCTATAGATTTCCTTCAGGCCGGCGTCGGCGGCGCAGGCCAAGTGGAGGGCGTCGGCGGCGCGGAGGAAGGCGGCGGGAGGGAGTTTGGCCATGCGTTCGCAAGCCGCGCGAATCAACGCGAGGTCGAGGGGCAACCAGCGGAGCAAGCCGATGGCCTCGTCCTGCTCGTGCGTGCGAATCAGAGCACCGAGCTGCGTCGGGGTGATAGCGCCCTCTCGCTGCCTGCGCTTAAACGTCGCGACCAATTCGAGCCGACCGTGGGCCGCGCACACGAAATCGCCCTTGCCTTCAGCCCATGACACGACGGCTGGCGCATCAGCCTCGTCGAGGTAGAACTTCGCCAGGTAGGAAGTGTCGAGGTAGATCACCGGGCATCCCGATCCGCGGAGATCAGGACGGTCGAATCGCCGGAAACTTTCGGACGCGGCTTGCGTGCCGCGAGGGTGAAGACCGGTCGGGGGAGGTCGGATTTCTCCCGGGAATTCAGGACGGCGACCTCCTCGCCGTGGTCCGTCACGATGACCGGTGAGGTACGGGAGGCGCGGACCCAGCGGCCGGTCTGCGCGTGGAGCTGCTTGATCGAAATGGTCTTCACGGCGACGAAGGTGTCACCGGTTACACCTGGGTCAAGTCGGAGGTCTCCTGCGGCAAGCTCACAACCGGAATCACAGTGTCGCAGTGGTCGTCCATCCTCATGCTGCGCAATCTCAAGTCGCCGGAGACCCACTTCCAAGCGGCGTTTCGCGTGCAATCGCCGTGGACCATCAAGAACCCCAACGGCGACAACCCGCGCGCGGAGGAGATTCTCAAGGCGGTGTGTTCTGTTTTCGATTTCGCGCCGACGCGGGCGTTGCGTCAGCTCTCCGAATGCGCGATCGAGCTCTCGCCCAACGAGCCGAATCCGGAGAGCACAGTCAGGGACCTCGTGTCGTTCCTGCCGGTGCTGGCCTACGACGGCGCGAACATGACGCAGATCGATGCAGGCGGAATCCTTGATATCGCGATGGCCGGCACGTCGGCCACGCTGCTCGCACGCAAATGGGATAGCGCGTCGCTCGTGAACGTGGATAACGACACCCTGCGCCGCATTCTCGATAATCCCGAGGCGATGGCCGTCGTGGAACGTATCGAGGGCTGGCGCGCGCTCGGCCCCAACTTCATCGAAACCATCATCAACAAGAGCGAGCAGGTGAAGGATCTGAAGGACAAGGCAAAGGACGGCGGCTTGTCAGCGAAAGAAAAGAAGCAGCTCACCGACGAGGAAAAGGAATACAAGTCGAAGCGAAAAATGGTGCGGGAGAAGCTCATCAAATTCGCTACCCGGATCCCGGCGTTCATGTATCTGACCGACTTCCGAGAGAACACGCTCCAGGACGTGATCACCAAGATCGAGCCTGACCTGTTTCAGACCGTGACCGGTCTGACGGTGAAGGATTTCCACCTGCTGGTCCGGCTAAAGGCGTTCAACACCGAGCACATGAACCAAGCCGTGTTCGCCTTCCGCCGTTATGAAGATGCCTCGCTGCGCTACACGGGTATTGAGAGTCATGAGTGGCTGACGCACTACGGGCTTTACGATACAGTGGTGGCGCGGGAGTAACCGGGACTGGGCGAGGACGGCTTGCTGGCGCTCGCCGCTACGAGGGGCGGGGCTCAGGGGCATAGGCGCTAACTTAAGCTATAGACTCCCATGGATAGGAAGTGAGTTGAGCGCGTCGAGCCCGGCTCCGCTCTTTTAGGCCGGCACGAATTGCA
>SYGN01000158.1 GCA_005799525.1 Opitutaceae bacterium
CGTCGCCCGCCTCGCCGCCGCCCAGGCCGCGATCGCGGACCTCAAGAAGTAATCCCGCAGGAGCGGCTTCACGCCGCGATTTCTTCTCCCACCAGCCCTGCGCCCTCACCGGCGCGGGGCTTTTTTGTGCCCTTCAACGGAGTCGCCGCGAGCCCGGCAATACCCGCCTCGAATCGCGATAATGGCTTGTGATCCATATTTCGCTACGTAACGTTTTATCGTGCCCTATGAAGCCCTCAGCAAAGCCCGCCTGACGAAGGCGCTGCGCCGCCTGTCCGAACTGGCGACGGCCGAGGGCCTCGTGCTCGAACTCGCCCTCTACGGCGGAGCCGTATTCACCCTCGTCTACGGTTCCCGGGAAACGACGAAGGATGTGGACGCCATCATCAAACCCGCCGCAGCCGGAGCGCGGCTCGTCAAGGTCGTCGCGACCGATCAAAATCTCTCCATAGACTGGCTCAACGGCGAGGTACAGCAATTTCTCTCTCATTGCGGCGAGCGGCGTCCTTATCCGTCTCAGGATTTCGCCCCTGGCTTGCGCATCACGATTCCCACTGCTGCCTACTTGCTGGCGCTAAAATTAAATGCCTGCCGGCAGCCGCTGCCCGGACACCTCGGCGACGAGGCGGATATTCTCTTCCTGCTCGCGCGAATCAAACCGGCCTCGGTAACCGCCGTTGAAGCCATCCACGACCGATTCTTTCCAGGTGAAGGCTTGCACGGCGACGCCATTGAACTGATCGAGGAATATTTGGAGGGAAAGAAGTGAACGATCGGCCGAAATCCTTGAACGAGATCGCGACCCGCGCGGAGGATCTCAAGCACTTTGGATGGGAGTTTACCGACTGGCTGCACACGGTGCGCGCACTGCGTTCCCGTAAGGCCCTTACCCAAACCATTGCCGCCGAGCCGCCCCTGCTCGCCGCGCGTTTTTCCGAGGGCAACGTGGCCGATGCCTGGCTGGCTGCCTATGCGGAATATCTTGCGCAGCTTGCCGGCATCGCCGTGCCGACGTGGGCCCACTCGCCCGGACGAATCGCGAGCGCGCCATGGTTCTCGACTGATCGCCCGTTGTCCCGCGCTCTCGCCCTCCGCGACAGTCCTCCCGCCTTCAAGAACCGAAATCTCTTCACGCCACGAGTCGATCTCCCTCTCCGCCTGCGGGCCGGCCGCCCACCCAAGACAGCCGAAGAAAAACGCCGCACCAATGCGGAACGTCAGCGGCGCTTCCGCAGCCGCCGCGCCGTCGAATTGGAACTCCACCGCTACGCTGGCGAAGTGTTCGCCGCCGAAAAATAACGGGGTTCACGCGCAACCGCGTTTGGCACCAAGGCTACGACGCCGAACCCGGTATCCGCCAAGGGCTCAGCCCTTCCAACGCAGCCAACCCCTCGCTCACCGGTGCCGCGGCGAGTTGCCCGCCCGCCGCAAACCGTCCTCCTACTGACACGTCATCCGTGACCGCCACCCACGGCCGCACCTTCCGCCGCAGCGCGCTCTCTTCTCCGCCGACATGAATACGTAGCAGCGGTAGTCCCCACACCTTCTGCGTGCTGCGGTATTCGTAGCGCACCTTGCCTAGGCTCGCGCTGCGCGACGGACCGCCGGCAGCAGCCCGACCCGCGCCGCTTGCCGACGATGATTGTTGCCGAGGTTGCGAGCGATCCCGCCCAGCCACGCCCGAAACTTCGAGCGCTCGCGCAGCTGCGGCATTTGTTTCCACGCCGCCACAAACGTCTCTTGCGCGACACCCTCGCTCCGTGTCACGTCACCGCACGCACTGAAAGCCACGGCACCTACCATCGCCTGATATCGTTCGACGATTTCGCGAAAAGCCGACTTATCTCCCGTCAGGTGTCGCGTGATCAGTTGCTCATCATTCATGGCCGGGGTGGAATGGATAAGTTGCATGTTCACCCTGTAGTGGCCCCCACGTCACGTCCGGTGACAAAAAATCTTTCCTTCCGCCTTCTTACCCCTTTCAGCCCCCCAACTGCCCGCTTGTCGGCACGCCACCTCCGCACTCGACACCCCATCCCACATCGCCTCTCTCGTTACCATGCGCCACCGCTCCTCCCTTACGCTCGCGTTCACACTACTCCTCGCCCTCGCTCACGTCTTCGCCGTCTCCACCGCTGCGCAAACCGCCCCACCCGTCAACCTCGCCGCCGTTGACGAGGAAACGATGCGACACTTTCAAGCGCTCGTGCGCATGGACACCAGTGATCCGCCCGGTAACGAGATCCCCGCCGTCGAATACCTCAAGCGCGTCCTCGAAGCCGAGGGCATCGAAACCAAGGTCTTCGCCCTCGATCCGCAGCGCCCAAACCTCGTCGCCCGCCTCCGGGGCAACGGCTCGAAACGCCCGCTGCTCATCATGGCGCACACCGACACCGTAAACATCGATCCGAGGAAATGGAAACACGGCCCGTTCTCGGCGACCCGCGAGGACGGCTACGTCTACGGCCGCGGCACCGTCGATGATAAGGACAACGTCACCTCCTCGCTCATGACGATGCTGCTGCTTAAGCGCAGCAAGGTCGCCCTCGACCGCGACGTCATCTTCCTCGCCGAGGCCGGCGAAGAGGGCAACGTGAAGTTCGGCATCGAATTCATGGTGCGCGAACACCTGGCCGAGATCGACGCCGAGTTCTGCCTCGCCGAGGGCGGTGGGGTGGTGCGCACCGGCGGCAAAATCCAATACGCCAGCGTACAGACCACGGAGAAAATCCCCAACCGCATCCGCCTCGTCGCCAACGGCGTAGCCGGCCACGGCTCCGTCCCCCTTCGCTCGAACGCCGTCGTCCACCTCGCAAAAGCCATCGCCAAGATCGCCGATTGGCAGCCGCCCATGCGCCTCAACGAGACAACCCGCGCCTTCTTCGAACGCCTCACCACCATCAGCACTCCAGAGGACGCCGCCCGCTATCGCGCGATTTTAGCCGGCGATGAAACCGGTGCCGCGCAGGAGTATTTCGCCGAAAACGTCCCGCGCCTCAACTCCACCCTCCGCACTTCAATCTCGCCCAACATGATCAGCGGCGGCTATCGCGTAAACGTCATACCCTCCGAGGTCGAAGCGACGCTCGATATCCGCGCGCTGCCGGATGAGGACATGGTCCGCTTCCTCGATCAGCTGCGCAAACTCATCAACGACCCCGCCGTCGAGGTCATCCACGCGCCCGGCCATAGTCGCCCCGGCGCTCCGCCCTCTCGGCTCCGCACCGAAGCCTTCGAGGTCCTCGAAGCCGCGATCAAGCGTCACTACAATACCATTACGCTCCCCACGATGAGCACCGGCGCGACCGACATGGCCTATCTCCGCGCGCACGGCATCGACTGCTTCGGCATCGGCCCGATGATCGACAGCGAAGACGGCCCCAAGGGCTTCGGTGCCCACAGCGATCAGGAACGTATCCTCGAAGAAGCACTCTTCGCCTTTACCCGCTTCAACTACGACGTCGTCCTGAGCCTCGCGGCGACGAAGCCCTGACGCCCTGTGACGCGCCGCGCGTTGCCCGCGTCACGCTGCCCGCGCCCCGACCACGCCCCCGCGCCGCTCCGGGGCCCTTGGCTTCCCGCGTCGTGCGCAAAAACCATATCTCTCGGCGGCAGAATCCGCTCAAGTCTGCCCGCAACGAGCCCATAACGATCCTCTTCACGTGCCTGCCTCCATCTCCACTGGCATTCCGATTGACTCCATCGATCACGCAATTTTGCCCACGCGATGACCAACGTCTTCGACGTCATGCTGCACCGCACCGTGCCCTTCGTCGAAAAACCAGAATCCCGATTCCGCCCACCGCTCGGGCCGCCTCGATGGTGATCGGCAGGCAGCGTTTCCCGTAGTCGCTCGTTGCTGACTCCGCCCGCGGCTCACCGCTGCGGGCCTTTTTGTTTGGCGCACCCCCCGCCCGCACAACGGTCCCACTATGTCCCTCCCTCGTTCGCCCCGTGCCACCGCCTGCGCTGTGTTGGGCGCACTCCTCCTTGCCACGGCGGTTGCCCTCCCCCCGAAACTTTGCGCCGCCGACACTCACCCCACCCAAGATCGGGCGGATCGCTTTCTCTCCCTCGTCAATGCTTCGTATCAAGCCATCGCCTACGTTGAAAACGAGGCCCAGTGGAAAGCCGCGACCGACGTCACCCCCGCGCACGACGCCGCTTCCGCAATCGCCGGGAAAGCTCGCGCCGCCTTCGTCGGCAATCCCGTACTCATCAAAGAAACAAAACAGCTCCTCCTCCTGCGCCGCGAGCTCACCGACCTCACCGTCCGCCAGCTCGAACGTCTCCTCCTCATCGCCGCCGAATCGCCGATGGCCAATCCGCAACTCACCACCGCCCGCATCGAGGCCGAGACCGCACAAAATTCTATCCTCAAAAGCTTCGGGTTCACACTCGCCGGAAAGGTCATCACCGCGAACGACCTCGACAACCGCCTCAACACCTCCACCAATCTCGCCGAGCGCCGCGCCGTCTGGAAGGCCTCCAAAACCTCCGGTCCCGCTCTCCGCGACGGCCTCGTCAAACTCCGCGACCTCCGCAACGGCGTCGCCCAAGAAATGGGTTACGTCGATTACTTCGCCCTCCAGGTCGCGAGCTACGGTGTCACGACCGACGAGATGCTGACGCTCAACGACGACTTCATGCGCGTCTTGCGGCCGCTTTACCTCCAGCTCCACACGTGGACGAAATACCAGCTCGCCGAAAAGTTTAAGCAGCCCGTCCCCAACCGCATCCATGCGCACTGAATTAACAACCGCTGGTCGCAGGAGTGGGACGGCCTTTCCGCCGGTGCCGACCTCACGCCGTTCTTCAAAGACCGCACCGCCGAATGGGTGGTGAAGTCCGCCGATAGTTTTTACACCGGCATGGGTTTCCCGAAAATGCCTGAATCGGTTTGGCCCAAATCCGACCTCTACCCCGTCGCCGCTGGCGACAAACGCAAAAAAACACCAACGCCTCCGCCTGGCACCTCGATCTCGCCACCGACATCCGCTCGCTCATGAGCGTCGAGCCCAACCCGTCATGGTTCACCACCGCACACCACGAACTCGGCCATGTGTATTACTTCACGGGTTACACGCGCCCCGAGGTCCCTCCGCTCCTGCGCAACGGCGCCAACCCCGCCTTCCATGAAAGCTTCGGTGAACTGACCGCCCTCGCCGCCGCTCAAGTTCCCTACTTGAAGTCCGTGGGCGTGCTCCCCGCCGATTTCAAAGCCGACGAAACCGCCTTTTTACTCAACAACGCCCTTTCCCGCGGCATTCCGTTCATCTACTGGTCCTCCGGCGTCATGGCCCACTGGGAAGCCGACGTCTACGCGAAGAATCTCCCTGCCAACGAGTGGAATCAACGCTGGTGGCGCTACGTCGGCGAATTTCAGGGAGTCGAAGCCCCCTCCGAGCGCGGCGAAGAATTCTGCGACCCCGCGACGAAGACCCGCATCAACGACAACCCCGCGTTCTATTAAACCTACGCCATCGCCCAAGTCTTCAAGCACCAGCTCCACGACTATATCGCAAAAAAGATTCTCCACCAGTCCCCGCAAAGCTGCAACTACGCCGGCCGCCCGGAAGTCGGCGATTTCATCCGCAAAATCGTGGTGCAGGATCAGACCGCTGGCTGGCTGAAAATCCTCCGCGACGCGACCGGTGAAGACCTCAGCACCCGCGCGATGGTCGAATACTATACTCCGCTGCTCCTCTGGCTCGAAAAGGAAAACGCCGGCCGCCCCATTGGATGGAAATAAGCCGGCCGGACCGGCGTCCGTAGCGGCGAGCGCCAGCAAGCCAGCCTCGCAAGCCACACAGCGCGTTTCGCATCCGGCACCACGGCGTGCCCCGCGCGGTTTTCATTCACCTCCGAGATTGCCGATCCGACTGGCCCACTCTTTGCTGATGTGTCGCGCGCTCACACGCCAACACCTATCGCCCACCTTCGATGCTCGTTTCCTCTCCTTTAACCGCCGCCGCCGATTCTGAGGCGCAGTTGCTCGCCTATCTCAACCTCAAGCTCCGCGAGATCGGCCAGCCAGGTATCGCTCTCGAACCGGGTGCGGCCGACGGCCTCGCACCGTTCGTCAATCACTTCCTGGCCATCAGCCGCGAAAAGGATCGCGCCCTCACGCGCCATCTCTGCCCGGTGGATCAGCGTATCCAAAACTTTCTCTACGACTACCTTGATACTCACGCGGAGGCCCCGCGGGTCCCGACCACTACCCTCGTCCTCGACCGCCCC
>SYGN01000021.1 GCA_005799525.1 Opitutaceae bacterium
CCATGAGGTCGCCGACGGTGGTGGTCGACGAGCCGGAGTAGGCGGTGGTCATGAATCCCGTCAGGGCGACGGTTACACCCATGAGCACGTAGGCGCCGATGAGCACGCGATGGACGGCGATCCCGGAGAGGACGGCGGCCTCTTCGTTCCCGCCGATGGCGTAGAGGTAGCGGCCGAAGGGCGTGTGTTGGGTAAGGAAATACACCGTCGCGGCGGTCGCGGAGAGGATGAGGAGGGTGAGCGGGACGCCGCGAAACTGGTTGAAGAGCTGGGCGACGGCAACGAGCGCGGCGGCGGTGACGAGCCATTGCGCGATCACGCGCGCGGCCGGAGGAACGGACAGGTGGTGGGTGTGGCGGGCGGCGCGGGCAAAATAAGTGAGGACCGCCACGGCGACGGCGACGAGGGCCGCGAGAGCGAGGCCGAGGTGGCTGGGGAGATAGTAGGTCGTGAGCAGCGAGTAGAGATTGTCCAGATCGCCCCGGGAGACCGGGATGGTGGAATTTTGGATGACGAGCCAGAAGAGGCCTTTGAAGATGAGGAGGCCGCCGAGGGTAATGATGAACGACGGGATGCGTTGCTTCACGATCAGCGTGCCCATGAGTAGCCACAACACGAGGGCGGCCGTGAAGGCGGCGAGCATCGCGAGTGGAGCGGGCCAGTTTTGTTGAAATACCAGCACGGCGGCGATGCCACCGATGAGACCGACGCCGCTGCCGACGGAGAGATCAATCTGGCCGGTGAGCAAAATCATGAACATGCCGAGCGCGAGGGTGCCGACGATGGAGAACTCGACGATGAGCTGGGTGAGATTGCGGGGGCCGAGAAATGCGGGTTCCTTCACCGCGAAGAACACGGCAATCGCGAGGAGCGCGAAGGGTAGGGCGAGGAATTGAGGCGCGGGGCGAGAGGTCATGGGGCGGGGAGGGAAGGGAGTGACTAATGACCAATATCTAATGTCCGATGACTAATGACTAACGTCGGAGGGTGGCGGCGATTTTGGGAGTTGGGCGGAGCGGAGGTTTCGGTCGGTGGTGCGAGTGATCGCGACGAAGATGAGGTGGAGTTCCTTGGCTTCACGCCAGAGGAGGCGTGCGGGCGCTATCTGCGAGGACGCAGCTTTGGCGATCATTCGTAACCAGTATTTGGTTTCGCGGGATTCCTTTCGGCAGAGCGTAATTTGTGACGGAAGTCTTTCTTTGATTCCGCGTCGTCCGCTTCGCAGTAGTTTGCCCCGACACTCGCGCCGGCGCGGACGAGTTGATTGATAATGGGGGCACTCACAGCACTGGCAGGGATACCGAGGCAGAAATCGATTAGCGTTTCGCCGAATACCGCAGTCCGTTTTTCGAGGTCATAGGAGCTGGTTTTAAGTAGACATTAGTCATGAGGCATTGGTCATTCGCCGCGTTGCGCGGCGCCGCGTCCCATCGCAGCGGCGAGGAGTTTTTCCTGGGAGAAAGCGGCACGGGCGAATGCGCCCCCGATCCGGCCGGCGGTGAGCATAATGATGCGGTCGCTCATGCCCATGAGTTCAGGGAGTTCGCTGGAGACCACAATCACGGCTTTGCCCTCGGTGGTGAGCCGGTTGATCAGTTTGTAGACTTCGAGCTTCGCGCCGACGTCGATGCCGCGGGTGGGTTCGTCGAGCAGAACGACGGCGGGCTCCGTCATGAGGGCTTTACCGAGGACAACTTTTTGTTGGTTGCCGCCGGAGAGACCGCCGACGCGAGTGTGTTGGTCGGGGGCCTTGATGCGAAGGGAGGTGAAAAAGTGTTGATTGGCGTCGTGCTCGGCAGGGGCGTCGATGAGGGCGAGCTGGCGGGCGTAAAGCCCGGCCCACAGCCCGCGCCATCGTGGCGGAGTGCGCGTGAAGCGGGCGAGACTGGAGAGGGAGAGGTTGAAGCCGATGGGCTGGGGTAAAACGAGGCCGAAGCGTTTGCGGTCTTCGCTCACGAGCACGAGGCCTCGCGAAATCGCCTCACGGGGCGTGGGCGCGGGAAAGGGTTGGCCGCGGAGCGTGACTTCGCCGGAGACGCGATGGCCCCAGGCGCCGAAGAGGTGCATGCGGAGCTCCGTGCGGCCGGCGCCCCTCAGGCCGCCGAAGCCGAGGACTTCGCCGGGGCGGAGTTCGAAAGTAATGTCGCGGAGGAAGGGCGGAGTGTTTTTGGCGGGAGCGGCGGTGAGGGCGCGGACGGAGAGGATCGGCTCGCTGGCGCTCGCCGCTACGGAGCGGCGGGGGAAGAGGTCGGAGATTTCGCGGCCCACCATGTGTTTGATGATGGCGGGGATGGTGGTGTCCCGCGTGGCTAGCGTGACGATGCTCGCGCCGTCGCGGAGGACGGTGATGCGGTCGGCGAGGGCGAAGACTTCGTCGAGTTTGTGGGAAATGTAGATGCAGGCCGTCCCTTGGGCGCGCAGGCGGCGGAGGTGTTCGAGGAGAACGGCAACGTCGTGTTCGCTGAGCGCGGCGGTGGGTTCGTCGAGGACGAGGACGCGGGATTGCTTGTCGATCGCGCGGACAATTTCGATGAGTTGCTTTTGGCCGATGCCGAGTTCGTGGACGGGGAGTTCCGGGGGAATCGCGAGTCCGAAGTCGGCGAGGAGCACGGCGGCTCGGCGGTGCATTTCGAGCCAATCGACGCGGAGGCCGCGCGGGCCGCAACGCGGGGCACGGCCGAGGAAAATGTTTTCGGCGACGCTCAGTTCGGCGATGAGCGCGAACTCTTGAGTGATGACGGCGATGCCGGCGGCTTCGGCGTCGCGGATCGAATGGAAAGCGACGGCGTGGTCATTGACGCGAAGTTCTCCCTCGTAGGATCCATGGGCATGAATACCGGCGAGGAGCTTGATCAGCGTGGATTTACCGGCGCCGTTTTCTCCGCACAGCGCGTGGATTTCGCCGGGGCGGAGGTCGAAGGCGACCGCGCGCAGCGCGGTGACGCCGGGAAATTTTTTAACGAGGCCCCGTGCTTCGAGGAGCGGCTTGTCGAATGGCGAATGACTAATGTCTAATGGCGAATGAGCGGAGGCGGCGGGCATACGGCTGTGCTTCCGGCATTGGACATTGGGCATGGGTCATTCAGCGCAGCGACGCTGCGCTGTGGAAGCCGTCGGCGATGACGGTCGCGGCGAGGTTGGATTTGTCGACGCTGATGACCTTTTCGAAAACGGAAGGGACCTGTTTCATACCGTTATCGAGGGCGCTGGCGGCGGCGGGTTTTTTGCCCTTGGCGAGATCGACCGCGACTTGGGCGGCGAGGGTGGCGAGGTTTTTGAGTGGCTTGTAAATCGTCATGGCTTGGGTGCCGCGCTGGATGCGTTGGCAGGCGGCGAGGTCGGCGTCCTGACCGGTGACGAGGACTTTGCCAGCGAGGCCGTCTTCTGTGAGGGCTTGGATGGCGCCTCCGGCGATGCCGTCGTTGGAGGCGACCACGGCGTCGATCTTGCGGCCGGCTTTGGTGAGCGCGGCGTTCATGATTTTTTTGCCGTTCTCGGGCTTCCAATCGAGGGCCCAATCCTCGTGGACGACCTCGATTTTTCCGGCGGCGATGAGCGGATTGAGAATGTTGTCCTGGCCCTGTTTAAACATCTTCGCGTTGTTATCGGTGGGGGCGCCGTAGAGGCGGACGATGCGGGCTTGGCGATCTTTGGGGAGTCGCTCTGCGGCGTAGGTGGCCTGGGCTTCGCCGACCTTGATGTTGTCGAAGCTGAGATAGTAATCGATCGAGGCGTTGAGAATGAGTCGGTCGTAGGCGATGACGGGGATTTTGGCGTCGTTGGCGGATTTGACGGCGCGCGTCATCGCGGAGCCGTTGTGGGGGACGATGACGAGGACATCGACGCCGAGGCTGATGAGCGACTCGATGTTGCGGACCTGGACGGTATCGTCGCTGTTGGCGGACTGGACCTTGACGGTGCCGCCGAGTTTCTCGACGGCTGCGGTGAACGTATCGCGGTCACGTTGCCAACGCTCTTCCTTGAGGGTGTCGAGGGAAAGGCCGATGACAGGTTTTTCCTTCGAGGCGAAAGCGGTGGCGGCGAGTGCGAGGAGGAGCGCGAGGGCGGAGGAGGGGCGGAATTTCATTGTGGCAGGAGAGGGAAAGGCAGAGGAAGAACGAGAACGAGAACGAGAAGGAGCAGGAGAACGATTACGGCGGGGGCGAGAGGGGTAAAGGGAAAGGCGGTTTACAACGGAAGGGGAATCGTGAGGCTTGCGAGGACGTGAAGCTGGACAACCCAAAACTCTGTGCGCTCGAAGGGGCGGTGGTGAGACGCGAGGCGCTGCGGGCGGCGGGCAAACGCGTGGTGCTGACGAATGGCGTCTTCGATCTGCTGCACACGGGGCATTTGTTTTATTTGCAGCAGGCGCGGGCGCGGGGCGACGCGTTGTTTATCGCGTTGAATGCCGATGCGAGCGTGCGGGCACTCAAAGGTCCGACGCGGCCGATCCAGAGTGAAGAACAACGGGCGTATGCGCTGGCGGCGCTCGCGTGCGTGGATGGGGTTTTTATTTTTGGGACGCCACGGTTGGACGCGGAGATCCGAGCGCTGCGGCCGGATATTTACACGAAGGCGGGGGATTACACGCTGGAGAAACTCGACGCGGGCGAACGCGGGGCGCTGCAAGACGTGGGCGCGGAGATTAAGTTCATGCCATTCCTCGTGGGCTTCAGCACGACGGCGTTGATTGCGCGGATCAAGGTGGCGGGGGAAGTGTGAACTTGCGGTGATGCGTCGGCGCAGCCATTTTATCACCGTGAGCGTTCAAGAACTCAAAGCTTCCCTCGACGAAATGTCCGCGATGGAACTTGCGCAAATCGCGGGACATTTGCGGATATTACGCTGGAAGGAAACGCCGGGATTGGCGGACGAACTCGCTCGGGCTCATGCCGCGATGGACGCCGGTCGCAAGGTCCAGCAGGGGAAGGTTGAGGAGTTTTTGGCGGCCCGGCGGGCTGCAAAAAAGTGACGCCGCGGAAGTATCGTTTCGTCCCGGAGGAAGCGGCTTTTGAGTCGTTTGTGCAACTGGCGGACGAAGAATGGGGGCTGGCTCATTCGTATTTTCGTTGGCTGGCGGTGAACCCGCACGCGATTGGGCAGGGGTTTCACAACGACGCGACGGGACGACCCAATTTTGCGAGTTTGTGCGGCCCGTTTCTGATTGTGCATTGGGCTGATCATGCGGTGTGCGAAGTGCGGATCGTTCAGATACGACACGATTGATTTCCATGCGTGTCGTCATTCTCGGTTCTGGCCGCGGCTCCAATGCCGAGGCGATTCTCTCCGCCCAACAAGCGGGTAAACTGGGGGGCGCGCGCGTCTTGCAGCTTTTCGCGGATAAGCCGGATGCGGGGATGCTCGCGCTCGGGCCGCGCTTCGGGGTGCCGGCGGGGTTTGTTGATCCCGCGCCGTTTAAGACGAAGCTGGAGGGCGAGGGCGAGGCGCGGTTTATTGCGGCGGTGAGTGCGTGCGCGCCTGACTTGGTGGTGCTCGCGGGATTCATGCGCGTGTTGAAGCCGGGTTTTTTAAACGCGTTTGCAGGGAAGATCATCAACCTGCATCCGAGTTTGCTGCCGAGTTTTCCGGGGCTCGATGGGATCGGGCAGGCCTGGCGTCGCGGGGTGAAGCTCACGGGCTGCACGGTGCACGGCGTAACGGCGGAGGTGGATGGTGGGCCGATTCTCGATCAGATGGCGGTGCGCATCGAGGTGGGTGATACTTTGGAATCGCTCGCGGCGAAAGTGCACGCGGCGGAGCATGCGCTGCTGCCGGCGGTGATCGCGCGATTGAGCGAGCGCTGATTATCGGGGTCCTCGCTGTCTGCATTGCCGAGGTGCCGTTGCGCTGGATCGCTACGGCCAAGATTCGCATCTGACGTCGTCCGCCGCCAGTTGGCCGGGCCACTCGGCGAGAAAGGCCACCTGAGCGTCGCGGTCGGGGATATCTTGATACCCTTCGCGGGTGAGAAACGTCAGCGGATAGGCCGGCTTCAGGGAGAGCACCGAAACGACCGTGCCTTCGACGGTGAACTCGGCGAGCCAGGCGCCACAGCCGATCTCAGCGCGATGCGGGCCGCGACGGCGGATGCGACGCGTGCGGTGAGGCGAGGGATCGCGCGCGAGGAGTTCGGTCAGTCGGGGGATGAAATCGATGCTCCAATGCGCGCGCAGCCAGGTAACCTGAGCGTCCGCGGCGGGTGTGATGCTCACGGAGAATTTCGGCGGCTCGCGCATGGCTGCGTCGACCTCGTCGATCCACCCAGCGCGCGAATCGGGAAACGCATCGAACGACGGCACGTAGGGTTTGATGTCGAAGACAGGTGTGCCGTCGACGAGATCGCAGGGGCCGAGGACGAGCGTGCGTCCCTCGATGCCGAGGAGCGGCACGGGCGTCAGGCCGAGGGGATTGGGCCGGTGGGGTGAACGCGTGGCGAAGACGCCGCGCCGTTGAATGGGACCGCGCGGCGGGAGCACGAGCGGGCGCCAGCCCTCGTTGCGATGAAACCACCACAGCAGCCACACCCGTTCGAAACCCGCGAGATCGCGCAAGGCGTCCTCGTAGCCGCAGTGGGGGAGGAGCTCCAACGTGTTGCGTGCTTCCTTCGCTGCGGAGGGTTGGTGCCCGGCCTGGAATTTCACCTGCTGCCGGGTGCGGAGAAAGCCGATGGGTGGGAGGGTCAGCGACGTGGGCAAGACGCCAAAAAGCCGCGTTCGCGAGCGGACGTCACGACGGAAGTGCGAATGGGGACCACGCTGGGTGTAAGGGGAAGTGAAGTCAGCGGCTCGCGCGGGGCGTGGCACGGGCGTCTCGCCCGTGACCGGCGCGACGGCCGGTCGCGCTTCTGGGTGATTGCCCGGTTGCGGCGCGGTCGGTTGCACTGCGTTGTCCGGATAGCGCCGTGAATGCGGACGCCGCGCCGTTTATCGCGGACCGGAAAGTTCGCGATGATTCGAAGCTCACTTGAAAATTCCATCCAGTGCTGAAGTCCGATGAGCGTTTTTATCCGGACGTGCGCTGGAGAATACGCGCTGTAAAACAGATGGGTGTCCAAAATTGCTCCTGAGAAACAGCCCACTGCTTAGTACTTGCTGTATGTGAATACCGCATACGCATCCTGTGGAGGTTCTGCCATCGTCGGAATGTGATTAGCGCCGCGGCGGCCCGGAGGGTGGAAAAAGTTGGGCAATCTCCTGA
>SYGN01000159.1 GCA_005799525.1 Opitutaceae bacterium
CTCTTGCAACCGGTCCGGACCCCGTGACCGTGGTTCTTGGACTCCACCGGGCGTGACGAGGACGAAGATGCGAGGGCTATAGTGGGTGACGGGCCGAGTTCATTCCATGGCGAGGGCTGGCCAGACGCCCTTTTTTCTTGGTTCAGACGCTGCTTGCCGCTGTAACAAGGCGAATGTCTCCGGTCGCCTCGCTCAATTCTTCGTCTCCGCCGCCGCTCACCGTTTCGGCCGAGGCAACGATTGAAGCGATCGGAATTGGGAAAATCTATCGGCGCGATGGTTCGCTTTGGCGGTGGTTGGCCCGCGGGTTGGGTGGCGGGGAGGAAAAAGAATCCTATGACGATCCCGCGAGCGTTGCGGCGGTAAGGGATGTCTCGTTTGCCGTGAAAAAAGGGGAGGCGTTCGGGATCATTGGACGCAACGGGGCGGGGAAGAGCACGCTGTTGCAAATTTTGGCCGGCACGTTGCGGCCGAGCAAGGGCACGTGCCACGTGAGGGGGCGCGTGACGGCGCTGCTGGAGCTCGGATCAGGATTCAATCCGGAGTTTTCGGGCCGGGAAAATGTCTATCTTGCTGGCTCGATTCTGGGCATCACGCGCTCGGAGATGGATCGCAAATTTCCCGAGATCGCGCGCTTCGCAGACATTGGCGAATTTATTGAACAGCCGGCGAAAACGTATTCGACCGGGATGTTGATGCGCGTGGCCTTCGCCGTGGCGATTTCGGTGGAGCCGGATGTGCTGATCATCGACGAGGCCTTGAGCGTGGGGGATATTTTGTTTCAGCAGAAATGCAGCCGGCGGATGAAGGAACTGCTCGACCGCGGGATCACCCTGCTGGTCGTGACGCATGACACGTCCTTTGTGCTGAACATGTGCCAGCGCGCGCTGTGGCTGGACCAGGGGCGGGTTCGGTATCTCGGCGACGCCGGCGCCTGTGTGCGGGAATACGTCGCGGCCATGGCGGCGATTTCGGGCAACGAAGCGGCACCGTCCGACAATTTCAGGGAGTTGTCGGTGGTGCCACTGCCCGCAGCGCCCGGGGTGTCGTTGGAAGGAAAGGAACGGCTGGGCGACGGCGGCGTGGCCGTAGAGCGCGCCTGGCTTTTGCATGCGGACGGGAATGCCGGTTCCTCATTTCGCGTGGGGGATTGGGCGGCTGCGGTGGTGATGATTCGGGCCAAGCGCCTCGCGCGGGACGTGAGCGCGGGCTGCGAGCTGCGGAATCGCCACGGTCAGGTGATGTTCGCGACGGGTCTGCGGGTGGCTCGGCGCTTGATCGCGGAGATTCCGGCCGGGCAGATTTGCGTGGTGGCGATCCGCTTCCGTCTCGAATTGCAGCCGGGCCAATATACGCTCGATCTTGGATGCGGCGCGGCGGCTGAGGCCGAGAATATTTGGGACCGGGTCCTGAACGTCGCAGTGCTGGAGGTGTCCCACTCTCCCGACCAAGAAGTCGTCCACGGCTTGGTGCGTTTGCCTTACGAGATCAGTGTCTCACGCGCGCCGGACGAGGCGGTCAGATAACTTCGGCGAAGGAGCGCCGGAACATCGAGAAACAGAGGTGACCCGCGAGCAGCACGGCCACCGCCGCAGCGTAGACGTAACCGAGTTTCACCCACGCCATCGGCTCGTGCCACAGGAGCACGTGGCGAGCGAGGTCGATGAGATGGAGCAGGGGATTGTAGCGGAGAATTTCCCACAGCATGGGCCACGGGCTGTGGATGATTTTTGCGGGTGAGTAAGGCACCGCGCTGGCGAACATCACCGCACTAGAAACAAAAGCGGTGGCTTGCCCGATATCGCGCAAAAACACGCCCACCGCCGTCAGCAGCCAAGCGATGCCCAGCGCCAGCAGCATCAGCGGAAACACGAGCACGGGTAGCCACAGGATGTCCCACGTCAGGCCAGTGGTGCCGAACGCGCTGCCTAGGAGCACCAGCGTCAGACTCACCGCGAGATGGAAGGCGGTGTCCCCGAGTTTCGCAAGCGGCAGAACTTCGAGCGGGAAGACCACTTTTTTGACGAAGTTAGGGTTCGACGCGATGAGCGACGGCGCCCAAGCGATGGTTTCAGAGAACACGTGGTAGAGGCTCAGGCTCAGGAAAAGCGCCAAGGCATAGTCGAGCTGACTTTCATCCTGCAAGACGCCGAATTTACTGCCGAAAATGGCCCCGAAAACGAACCAGTAGAGCGCCAACATCGACAGCGGATTGATCAGCGCCCAGACGATGCCGAGTTGGCTGCCCTTGTGGCGAATATGAATTTCCCGGAGGGTAAATTGCCACGCCAATTCACGATGCCGCCAGAGCGTCATGCCGATGTGCCACGGGCTGAGCATGGTCGCGAGGGATTTGATTACGGTGGCGGTCACGCACTGGTCTTAACGCCCCGTTTGCCTGCTCTGTAAAGCGCAATCCCCGGCGCGAACTCGGGGGCGTGCGATTGGCCGGTTATTGTCTTGAGCGGGCAGAGTGCTTGGCCTTGCTGGCGATCACCATGAGCGAGCAAGTGAAGAGCTATTCTGGCGTCATCGCGACCGGCGCGAACGCGTATCATTTTCCACACATCGCGATGCTCATCGCGTCGTGGAAAACGCACCACCCCACGGTCCCGCTCGTCGTGTGCGACTATGGTTTCACCGCGGAACAGATCGCGCTGTTGAAGGCCATCCCGGGTGTCCACTACGCGGCGGGGCCGACGCCGAACTACGATCATCCGTGGGAAGGCAAGGCGCGGCTCGGAACGTATTTGGAAAGCATTCACCCATCGTGGGACGTGCTGGTGTGGATCGATGCCGATGCGCTGTTTCTCCACCCGTATCCCGACCTCGGTGCACTGATTGCCGGCTATGACATGATCATCGACGCGCATATCCAGTCGGTGGGGGAGATCATGCACGAGTGTAACCGCGAGGTGTTGTCGGTGCGGCGCGACGACGCGTATTTCAGCGCGGGCTGCTGGATCGCGCGCCGTGGTGTGTTGTTGGACAATTACGCGAAACTGTGTGCGCAGGTGCAGGGCCGGGGTAATCTCTGGGAGGGTGACGCGTTTGTCGCGGCGATTTATCACGAGAAACTCCGCCTGCGCACGGTGAACGGCGGCGTGTGGCACGCGCGGGGTAAGACCTCCCTGCACACGTGCGAGGTGTCGGGCTTGAACGCCTACCACGCTGGTCAACCGATTTACGTGCTGCATGCGAACGACGGCTACACTGTGCGGGCGGATGGCCGCCGGATTTTTAAGCGCCCGGAGCTGGCGGCAATCCAGGACCACTACGAGCGGATGTTCTGGGCGGAGATAGCGCCGCCGTCGGCCGAGCAGCCGGCCGGTGCGGCGACTCCTTGAAGGATTTTCCGGAGCGATTTCAGCGTTGCCGCCGCCCGCGAATGCTTAACGTTCCCGACCGTTGTTTTTTCCTCAGTCCCGTCCCAATACACTCCCATGAATTTCGAAACCCTGCAATTGCACGCCGGCCAAGAGATCGATCCTACGACGCGTTCGCGCGCGGTGCCGATCTACCAAACGACCGCTTATCAGTTCAAAGATTCCGCACACGGCGCGCGCCTTTTCGCGCTCCAAGAGTTCGGCAATATCTACACCCGGTTAATGAATCCGACCAACGATGTCTTCGAAAAGCGCGTCGCGGCGCTCGAGGGTGGCGTGGCGGCGCTGGCGACTTCGTCAGGTCACTCGGCGCAGTTTTTGGCGATCAATAATATTACGTCGGTGGGTGATAATTTTGTCACGACGTCGCACCTCTACGGCGGCTCCTACAATCAGTTTAAAAACGCCTTCAAAAACATCGGGGTCGAGGCGCGGTTTGCCGATGGCGTGAAGGTGGCGAGCTTCGAGCCCTTGATCGATGCGAAGACCAAGGCGATCTACTTGGAAACGATCGGCAATCCGGGGCTCACCGTGCCGGATTTCGAGGCGTTCGCGGCCTTGGCGAAGAAGCACGATCTACCGCTGATCGTCGATAACACGTTTGGCGCCGGCGGCGCGATTTGCCAGCCGTTGCGGCACGGGGTGCATGTGCTTGTGGAGTCGGCCACAAAATGGATTGGCGGACACGGCACGAGCATGGGCGGCGTGATCGTGGATGCGGGCACGTTTAACTGGGGCAATCGGAAGTATCCGCAGTTCACTTCGCCGTCGCCGAGCTATCACGGCATGGTGTTGAACGACGTGTTCGGCCTCGGCGGGCCTTTTGGGAATATCCAATTCATCATCCGCTGCCGCGTGGAAGGTCTCCGCGATTGGGGTCCGGCGCAGAGCCCCTTCAACTCGTTCTTGTTGCTGCAAGGATTGGAGACGCTCTCGCTACGCGTGGAGCGCACGTGTGAGAACGCGCTGGCGCTGGCGCGGTGGCTGGCGGCGCATCCGGAAGTGATTTCGGTGAACTACCCGGGCCTGGAAAACCATCCGACCCATGCTGCGGCGAAGAAATACCTCACGCGCGGCTTCGGCGGCGTGTTGTCGTTCCAAGTCAAAGGCGATCGCGCGCGGGCGGAGAAATTTGTGAACAGCCTCAAGCTGATTTCCCATCTCGCGAATGTGGGCGATGCGAAGACGCTGATCATCCACCCGGCTTCGACGACGCACTCGCAATTGTCAGCGGCGGAACAGCTCTCAGCCGGTGTGGCCCCGGGCGGGTTGCGGGTGTCGCTCGGCATCGAGCACATCGACGACATCAAGGCGGACATTTCTCAGGCGTTGGTGGCCTGAGTGGGCGCGGCGGCGCTTTTTGCGTGGCGCTGCTCGTGAGAGCAGGGATTCGGGCGTTGGCTCGCTTTTTCTCCTGCATCGCGCTGGCGTCCCGCCACCGGTGGTGCGCGCGCGAAAATCTCTGGCGGTCTTTTGCGCGAGTGGCGGTCGCTACCGGGAGAGGGCGGGTCGGAGACCGGTGCCCTACGCCCGGAAAAAATCCTTGATCGTCGCGCAGACGAAATCGATCTGCTCGGCGGTGTGGTGCGGGCCGATCGGGAGGCTGAGGACTTCGGCGGCAAATTTTTCGGCGAGCGGGAAATCGCCGTGTTTCCAGCCGGCGTCGCGGTAGGCGTGTGAGAGGTGGGGCGGGATCGGATAGTGGATGCCGGTGCCGATGCCCTGGGCCCCGAGGTGGGCTTGGAGCGCGTCGCGGCGGGCGGTGCGGATCACAAAGAGGTGCCACACGGGTTCGGCCCACGCGGCGATGAAGGGCAGGGTGATCACGCCCGATGCGGCCAAGGGTGCGAGTTGATCGAGATAACGAGCGGCGAGGGGAGCGCGGCGGGCATTCCATGCGGCGAGATGCGGGAGTTTCGCGCGGAGGAAGGCGGCTTGGAGTTCGCTGAGGCGCGAGTTGAGGCCGAGGTATTCATTATGATAACGTACCTTTGAGCCGTAGTTGCGGAGGTGGCGGAGTTGGTCGGCGAGCGTGGTATCGTTGGTCGTGATCGCGCCGGCGTCGGCGAGGGCACCGAGATTTTTGCTCGGATAAAAACTCACGCCGGCGGCGTGGCCGAGGGCACCCGCTGGTTTTCCGTGACAGCGGGCGCCGTGGGACTGCGCGGCGTCTTCGAGGACGAAGAGTCCGTGGCGGGCGGCGATGGCGTTGATCGCTTCCATGTCTGCGGTTTGTCCGTAGAGGTGGATCGGGAGAATGGCCTTCGTGCGCGGCGTGATCAGCGCGGTGAGGCGCGCGGGGTCGAGGTTGTAGGTCAGCGGATCGGGTTCGCAGGGACTGGGGCGGGCGCCGACGTGGGTGACGGCGAGCCAAGTGGCGATGTAGCCATGGGAGGGGACGATCACTTCGTCGCCGGGGCCGACGCCACGGGCCATGAGCACGAGCTGCATGGCTTCGAGGCCGTTGGCGACGCCGATGCAGTGAGCGACGCCGACGCTGGCGGCGTATTCGGATTCAAATGACTCGAGCTCGTGGCCGAGAAGGACCCAACCGGAGTCCATGACGCGATGGTAGGCGGCGTCCAGCTCGGTGCGGAGTTCGTCGTAGGCGGGTTTGAGATCGAGGATGGGGATTTTCATGACGTGGCCAGACTCAGACGAATTTCAGTTTCCGCGCGGCGAACAGCACCATGCGCAGGAGGAGCCAGCCGTGTTTCCAGCGCTGGATGTTGGTCGTGCCGTAGGTGCGTTCACGATAGCGGATGGGGACGTCGGCGATTTTGAGGTTGAGTTTCGCGGCACCGAAGAGGAGGTCGAAGTCCCCGAAGGGGTCGAAGTCGCCGAAGTAGGCGCGGTTGGCAGCGATGGCGTCGTGGTGCGCGCGGCTCAGGACTTTGGTTCCGCAGAGGGTGTCCTTCACGGGTTGACCGAGGAGCGAGGTGAAGATGAGGCCAAAGGCTTTGTTGGCGCAGAGATTGAGAAACTGCATCGCCTTTTCGTCCATCGGGTAGACGAGGCGCACGCCGTTGGCGAATTCGGCGCGGCCGCTCGCGATCACGTCGTAGAATTTGGGGAGATCCTCGGGTGGCATCGTGAGATCGGCGTCGAGGATCATCAGGATATCGCCCGTCGCGACCGCGAAACCGGCGCGCACGGCGTCGCCCTTGCCCTTGCCGGTCTGCTGGAGGATTTTGATCTTACGCTGCGGGTTCTCTGCGGCGACTTTTTGGATTTGCGCCCACGTACCGTCGCGCGAGTGGCCTTCGACAAAGATGAGTTCGGTGCCGGCCCCCATGTCGGCGGTGCGGGTGACGGCGGCGGCAATGTTGCCGGCTTCATTGCGGGCGGGGATAATGACGGAGACAGTCAGTGCGCGGGCGGGGGGCGTGCGTGCGGGACGGGCGACGATGAAGATGGTCAGGGCTAACCACTGGAGCAGCGGCGCGAGCCAGCGGTTGGCGAGTGTGCCGAGGCCGAGGGCGGAGAACGGCACGAGGATACGGCCTTGGCGCCAGACGGCGCTCCAACCGGCGAGCTGGAGGAGATTGAAAATGTCGGTTGAGGCGAGCCAACTGTTCTGCGGTTGGTCGGCTTTCAGACCGAGGCCATGGGCGAGGGAGAGGAGCGGGCGCCAGAGGGCATTTTGAAAATTGATCAGCAGGCGCGTGCCGGGGTGCGAGACGAGATGGAGGCGTTCGAGGAGGTGTTGGACGTCGGCAGCGAGGTTGAGCGTGTCCGAAATGATAATGATATCGAAGCGGCGGTCGCCGAGGTCGACGCGTTCACCGGCCTGCACAAAAAACTCGGCGTGCGGAACCTGGCGGCGTGCGGCGGCGATCTGGGTGGCGGAGAGGTCGATGCCGGTTTTGCGACTGGCGCGCAATTGGGCTAAGAGTTCGCCAGAACCGCAGCCGATTTCGAGCACGTGGGCGTTGGCCGGAATCAGCAGGTTGTAGTAGTGGGCCAGCAGCGAGCGATAGGCCCGCGCGCCGGACTGCGGCACCGTGGGCGCGGCGTCATAAAACGTGCGGATACGTTCGAGGTGCCCACTGGCGAGGGCGGAAAGTTCGGTGTGCATTTGGGCGGGTCGGCGCGGGCGGGCGGGAACGGTCTGACGTTGGCGGGGTCTCGGCGTTGGGCTCAAGACTTATGGGTTGCAATCGCCTTTAAATTCCTGCGGTCTGCCCCTTCAATTTGAGCCTGATTACATGTTGTCTTTGATTCTCATGTCACCGCGCGGGAAAGGCCGCGCTTGGTCGTTTTTTGGGCTGCTTTTCGTGCTCGGGACGGCCCGTGCTGATACCACCGTGATCGCGGGTAGCCTCCCAGAGGATTACCTGCCGGAACTAAAGGTAATCATTGGGGCAGCGTTGCGGCAGTCACCCCAGATCATCGCCAAGGAAATTGAAATCGAACAAGCCAAGGCCGGTCTCATGGGGGCACTTTCACGGCGGTTGCCCGGCGTCGGCGGCAATCTCAATCTGGCGAGCAATGCGACGGCGACGACCAGCAACCTGAGCACGCGCACCCGCGACAGCGGTTTATTTTACAACCTCGCCGTGAGCCAACCGATCTTTTTTTGGGGAGCGCTCAAGCATGAGGGCGATAGAGCTCGGCTCGGCGTGTTGCTTTCCGAGCGGGGCTACGCTGAGGCCTACCGCCTCCTCGCGGTGGCGTTGCGTGGGGCTTATCTGCAACTGATCGTGAGGAAGGCGACGCTCGTTCACGCGCGACTGGCGCGCGATCAGTTGGTGGCCGAGCTGGCGTTGGCGAAGGAGAAGCTGGCGAGCGGCGCGTTCGCGCCGTCCGAGATTGCCGCGCGGCAGCTGAATTTGGATGATACCCACCTCGCGAGTGCGCGCATCGAGATCGAGTTTGCAGCGGGGCGGCGCACGTTTGCTCGGCTCTCCGGCATCGCCGATCTGAGCGAAGCCTCCCTCCCGAATGAGTTGCCGAAGCCGACCTTCCCCAGCGCGGCGGCCTCTGCGCTGTTGGCGGCCTTTGTGCGGGACGGCGGGCGCCAGACCTTCGAGGCCCGGGTCAACGAGATGAAGGTGCAGGAGGCCGACCTCAATTATCGCATCGCGAGGGTCGGTTTGCTGCCGAAGTTTAGCGCGAGCGCCGCCTATAGCCTCGAAAACTCGACCTTTGCTTCGGCGAACTCCATCACCCAGCAGGGGATCACCCGCCAGACGATCGCAGTCGGTGCGCAGTGGGCGATTTTTGACGGTTTTGCGACTCGCGGGGCAAAACTGGGAGCGCTCGCGACCAAACGCCTCGCGGAGCGCCAGCTAGAAATGACCGCGAGCGGGTCGCTCGAAGCGGCCCAAACCTTGTATCAGCAAATTGAACTCGAGGTGCGCGCGATGGACATGAGTGACCTTCGGTATGGGCTCGCCGCCAGCCAGGTCGGCCGGTTGGAACAGGAGTTCAAGCTGGGCAACGTCGCGCAGGCGGCGCTCGACAGCGCGCAAGTGGGCCTGAAGCAGAGTCACGCTCAGAGCATCGGCGTCCGCGCCGTTTTCCTTTCCCGCTGGAGCGAGTTCGTCTCGTTGGCCGGCGCTGATCCCGTGCTCAATCAACTCACTTCCCGTCATGACCGCGAAAAACGGTAACATCAGTTTGATTTTCAAGTTCGTCCTCGCGGCGTCCGTTGTAGCCGGGGGCGTCGTCATTGCATGGCAACGGCTCGGCGACATCGCGGTGGTCGCGCCGGTGACGCGCGGTAAGGCCGTCAGTGCGGTGTCGGGCAGCGTTTTGGTCTCGGCGGGCCAGGGAGGGGTCCGGGAGTTGAAGGCGGAGGCATCCGGGCGGGTCGCGAACGCCGATGCGCTGAGTGAAGATCGGGCGTTTAAGAAGGGCGATGTCCTGCTCCAGCTCGATACGAAGGAACTGGAGCGCGACATCGAGCTATCGAAGAGTTCGTTCGAGTCGCTCCAGGAACTCCGCAAGCTGACGCTCAAAAGCAATATTGAGCGCGAGGTGGCGAAGGAGAATCTGGACAACGCTCAGCGGTTCTTCGAGCGCGGTGAGTACTCGGCTGAAGCGGTGAAGAACGTCCGCCGCGCGCTCGACGCCACGAACTCCAAGTTCGAGATTGAAGAATTTAACAACCATCGGGCGATTACCGATTTCAAAAACGCCCTCGAATCGAAGCTAATCTTGCTACAGAAAATGACGATCATCGCCCAGGAGGACGGCGTGGTGGCCACCGTCTTGGTGACGCGCGGCGCGCTCATCAACGCGGGTCAGGCCGTCGCGACGATTATTTCCAAGGAGCGCGTGGTGACGGCGCAAATCAGCGAGGAGAATTTCGGTTCAATCCGGCTCGGTCAAAAGGCGAAAGTGCGGCTCCTGATTTATGGTAACCAGCCCCCGTTCGATGCTGCGGTGTCGAAGTTTCTGCCGATCGCCAATGAAGCGACGCAGCGCTACACGGTCTTTCTGGATGTCGCGGTGGACCCCGTCCGCCTCGTGCCGGGTAGCAATGGTCAGGTGAACATCACCGTTGAAGAGCGCGACGACCGACCGCTGATCCCGCGCCGGGCATTGTTTAACGGCACCAATGTTTTCGTCGTCCAAGAGGGGCGGGTACAGTTGCGGGAAGTGATCCTCGGTCTGGTCAGTTTGAGCACGGCCGAGATCACCAAGGGGCTCGCGCCCGGCGAACTCGTTATCGTCGAAAACCTCGACACCTTTCGGAACGGTCAACGGGTCCGCACTCCCGAGGCGAAGTGACGCCTGGGTCGCCGCCTAACGAGACGATTGCGCCTTCCTGATGTCGCCGAATTTCCGTATCGCTTTCCGTTTTCTCACAGCGAAAAAACGGGCCATGCTGATGAGCCTGTCCTGCACGGTGCTGGGGGTCGGCTTGTTTATCGTCACGCAGGCGACGACGAGCGGCTTCGAGGAATTTTTCGTGAAGACGCTTCTCGGCACCGATGGAGCGATGCGCATCGAGGATCGCATCCAAGACACGCTGCGCAGCATGGAGGTGGCGGGTAGTCCCGATTTTCAGATCCGCCAGCGCGAAGGGGTGAAATACATCGAGGGCGTCGAGGAACCGCAGATCATTATGGATACGGTGCGCAGTTTCGCGAATGTGCGGGGTGTCTCTGCCGTGCTGCGGGGCAATGTGCAGGTCAGCAGTTCGTTCAAGACCGAGGATGGGCAGGTTTTCGGGATCAAGCTCGAGGACCACCGCTTCGTCTCCGAACTGGAGCGCAAGATCACCACGCCAGAAGGCTTGGGTAAGTTTCAGGAGTCGGCGGGCAGCGCCCTCGTGGGCCGAGTGTTGGCCGACCGGCTTCAGCTGACGGTGAATGAGTCGATCGTGATTAACGTGCGCGGCGAATCACGCCGTTACGTCGTGGCTGCGATTTACGAGACCGGAGTGCGCGACATCGACAAGACGCGGATTTATATCGATCTGGCCGAAGCGCGATCGCTCCTGCGCAAGCCGACCGGTGCGACGTTCCTGCAGATCAGTCTGCATGATCCGAAGCGCGCCCGCGAGGAAGCCGCGCACATGGAGGAGGTGCTCCGGCACAGCGTCCGTCCGTGGCAGGAGCGCGAAAAAGAATGGCTCTCGGTCTTCCGCGCGTTGAGCGTATCTTCGGCGATCACGGTCACGGTCTTCACGCTCATCGCGAGTCTCGCGATGTTCAATACGCTCGCGATGATCGTGCTCGAGAAAACCAAAGACATCGCGATTTTGCGTTCGATGGGCTACGAGCGGCGCGATATCACGCGGATTTTTCTTTGGCAGGCCGCCATCGTCCTCGCGATTGGCGCGATCGTCGGCGGGATCTTCGGTGCGGCGGTATCTTGGGGCGTGAGTTTGGTCCCGTTGCCGATCAATACCCTGTTTAAGACCGAGCACTTTATTGTCGCCTTATCGCCTTGGCATTTCGTGCAGGCGATCACGACGGCGGTCGTGATGGTGATGATCGCCAGTCTCGTGCCCGCCCGGCGTGCGGCGCGACTCGAACCCGGCGACATCGTTCGCGGCACGGCCCAATGAGCACGCCCCTCCACGCGGTCTCCGCCGCTCCGGTCGGCGATTTCGCCCTGCGATGCAGCGGCCTCCAACGTTACCTCGGCCAAGGGGACGGGCGGGTGCACGTGCTCAAAGGCGTCTCGTTCGAGGCGCGTCGCGGACAGGTCTACGCGATTGTGGGGCCGTCAGGCTGCGGCAAGTCCACGCTCCTCTATCTCCTCGGCCTCCTCGACCAACCGGATGGCGGTGACATCGAGATCAACGGCCAGCGCATGTCGAACAGTGACGATTTCGCCCGGACCGCGGCGCGCGGTGCCCATATTGGTTTCGTGTTTCAGTTTCATTTTCTGATGCTCGAATTCACTGCACTCGAAAATGTGATGATGCCGATGCGCAAACTCGGGCGACTGACTGCCCCTGAAATGGAGGCGCGCGCCCGGATGTTGCTCGATGCGGTCGGTCTCGGGGCAAAAACTCACCGGCTCGGCACTCAGCTCTCGGGTGGCGAACAGCAGCGCGTGGCCGTGGCGCGCGCCTTGGCGAACCAGCCGTCGATCATTCTGGCGGACGAGCCGACGGGAAATCTCGACGTAAAAAATTCCACATTGGTTTTCGATCTCCTTACTCGGTTGGCCAAGGACAATGGTCAGGCGGTCATTCTCGTGACCCACAATCCGGAAATCGCGCAGCGCTGTGACGTTACGCGCCCCATGCGCGACGGTTTGTTCGTCTAAATGAGTTCGGGCGACGATAAGCGACGGCTCGCGGTGGGACTGCGCGGGCTAATTCTTCAGGGAAAAAAGCCTCATTCGGAAATTTTGGTTTACAAGGCAAACGCCGCACCTTTCTTTCAAAACGATTTTAACTGTCCTACTCGACCTGTGAGCAACGACCCTACGCGAAAGCAATTCTTTGCCAAACTCCTCGGCGCAGCTGCGGCCGTAAGTGTTGCGCCAAGGCTACTCGCATCGTCTGGACAGCCTCTCGCCCCCTCAGCCACCTCGGCGCTGCCCGTGATCGTGCGTTCCGAAGTCCGCGCCATTGCTCGCCGCGCTGGTGCGGTTTAAACCGCCCCACGGCCACTCGAAGAATCTCCGCCATGTCGAAACTTTTTCCAAAGTCGGCGAACAAGCTTCCGTTCCAGATCATCATCTACCTCGTTGTGCTCGTGTGCGTTGCGACCGCGGGAATGACCTATTACATGACGCCGAAGTATACGCGCGTCGGCTACGCTCCGCTCCAGCCGGTGCCTTTCAGTCACGCGAAACACGTGCAGGAGATCGGCCTCGATTGTCGTTACTGCCACTCGAATGTGGATAAGTCCGCCCACTCAAATGTTCCCTCGTCGCAGACGTGCATGAACTGCCATAACCAGATCAAGACCACGAGTCCGCTCCTCGCGCCGATCCGTGAGAGTGCCGCTACCGGCCAAGCCGTCCCGTGGGTCTGGATCCACAAAACCCCGGACTACGCCTATTTTAATCACTCCATTCACGTGAACCGCGGCATTTCTTGCGTCGAGTGCCACGGCAAGGTCAACGAGATGGAGGTCGTCACGCACATGCAGCCGCTCAGCATGGCTTTCTGTTTGGAATGTCACCGCAATCCCGAAGCCGCTCTGCGTGATCCGAAAGACGTTTTTAACCTCGATTCGAAACGCCTCGTCGACCAAGGCGAAGCTGGTGTGAAACAGGCGAAGGCGCTCATAGATGACTGGAAAGTGAAACCTCCCCAGAGCTGCTCCGGCTGCCATCGCTGATGAAACGCATATTTGAACATCCCGCTCCGTCGGAACGTGAGCTGAACGGCCCGAAATACTGGCGCAGCCTCGATGAGCTTGCAGCTACTCCAGGGTTCGTAGACCAGCTAAAACGCGAATTTCCTCAGGGAGCTGCGGAGTTGGACGGCGTCGATCGCCGTCACTTCATGAAGATCATGGCGGCGTCGTTCGCCCTCGGAGGCGTCGGGCTCGCGGGTTGCCGTCGTCCCGAGGTCAATATTCTGCCCTTTGGTAAATCTGTCGAAGGCGTTATTCCGGGTCTGCCGCAGTATTACGCGACCGCGATGCCGCTGCGCAAATCGGCTATCCCGTTGCTCGCTGAGACGCATCAGGGGCGCCCCACGAAGCTCGAAGGCAACCCCAGCTACCTGCCGCACGGCAGCGCCAGTTCACTGCTCGCCCAGGCTTCGATCCTCGATCTTTACGATCCGGATCGGGCCACGGCTCACACCAAGGGCGCAGCGGTGCTGAAGGCTGCGGCCGTCAACGAGCTTCTGGCTAATGTTGGCAAGAATTACGCCGCGTCCCAAGGCGCTGGCCT
Organism: Opitutaceae bacterium; assembly: GCA_005799525.1. Taxonomy (GTDB): domain Bacteria; phylum Verrucomicrobiota; class Verrucomicrobiia; order Opitutales; family Opitutaceae; genus GAS368. Next base: position 13,707 of record SYGN01000159.1, read on the forward strand.
TGCTTTCTTGGCCGACCAATCGTCGTCGCCGACTCGTGCGCGAATTCTCAAAAAACTTCGTCGGACCTTGCCGAAGGCCGTTTGGGCTGAATACGAGCCCGTCAATGACGAGCCGCCGATCGCCGCCGCGCAGGCTGTTTTCGGCACCGAGGTGAAGCCCATTTATCGCTTCGCCCAAGCTAAACGCATCCTCTCCCTCGACGCCGATTTTTTCCACGCCGAGTCCGGAAGTTTGTATTACGCTCGCGAATTTGCAAAGGGTCGTCGCGTCACGAAAGCGACTGACCCGATGAACCGCCTCTATGCGGCGGAGAGTGCGTTTACGCTCACCGGCAGCATGGCCGACCACCGACTGCGCCTCGCGACGAGCCACATGTTGGCCTTGGCCGCAGCGATCGGGGGCAAGACCCTCGGCACCGACATTCTCAAGCCCCTCACGGAGGGACTCGAAGCCTTCGTCAGTCAGAAGTGGGTCGATGAATGCGCTCAAGATCTGGTCGACCACAAGGGTGAGTCTCTCGTGGTCGCCGGCGCGCATCTCCCGCCGCAGGTCCACGCCATCGCCTACGCGATCAACGCGCTGCTCGGCAACATCGGAAAGACGATTGATTTCGTGGCCGTCGAAGCATCGTCCGCCGCTACCCTTTCCGACCTCGCCGGTGCGATCAAAGCCGGTGCGGTCAAGACGCTGGTGATTCTCGGGGGCAACCCGGTTTACAACGCGCCGGTCGATCTCGACTGGGCTAAGTTGCAGGCCTCGGTTGTAGATGTGATTCGGCTGGGCTACGCGGCCGACGAAACGTCCGCACTCGCCGGCACGACCTTGGCCTCCGCGCACTACCTTGAGTCGTGGGGCGACGCTCGCACCGCCGACGGCACCGTGGTGCCGGTGCAGCCGATGATTTTGCCGCTCTTCGGTGGGATCACTCAACTGGAAGTCCTCGCCCGGATCGCGGGCGAAGCCAATGCGGATGGTTACGCGCTGGTGAGCGAGACGATTGCGGCGCTGGCGGGCGGCGATGCCGAAAAGGCGATGCGCCGTTTCCTTCACGATGGACTCCTCGAAGGCTCGGCGTTCAAGAAAGTATCGGTTTCGTTTGATCAGCGCGGTGCCCAAGTCTTGTTCCGTGGTGAACCGAAGAAGGTCGAGGCGTTCTCACTGAAGAACCTCGAAGTCCGCTTCGTAACCGACCACAAAATGGATGACGGTCGTTTCAATAACAACGGCTGGCTCCAAGAGTGCCCGGATCCGATTACGAAGATCTCGTGGGACAATGCCATTCTGGTGAGCCCGAAGCTCGGCAAGGAACTCGGGATCGCCCCTCAAGGCTCAGCACTCCAGATCGCGCGCGTTGAGGAAAATGAATTTACGATCGGCAAGGAAAACGGTCGCGTCTACGAACTCACCGTGGGCGGTCGTACGATCAAGGGCCCGCTGCACATCCAGCCAGGTCTCTCCAACTACACGGTGGTCGTGCCGCTTGGCTACGGCCGCATCGCAACCGGCCACGTGGGCAAAGGCGCTGGTTTCAACGCCTATCCGATCCGCACGGTCGCGAACCAAGACGTCGCCACGGGTGGCACGCTCGCCGACACCGGCACGCGACTCCTCCTCGCCAATACCCAGGAACACTGGTCGATGGAAGGCCGCGATATCATTCGCGAGGCCAATTTCGACGAGTATAAGAAGAATCCCGGCTACGTTGACGATATCGGCATGGAGTCGCACTCGCCCGCTATTTACGGCGCGCAAAACACGCCCACCAACGACAACAAACTTTCCCGCGAGGATCGCGCCAAGCAGGCGCAAACCCGCGCCAAGGAAATCCCCCGCGGCGGCTCGATGTATACGACGCCGAAGTTCGACGGGCAGCACCAGTGGGGCATGTCGATCGATCTCAATACCTGCATCGGTTGCAACGCCTGTGTTGTGGCGTGTCAGGCCGAGAATAATATTCCGATCGTGGGCAAGGACCAAGTGATGCGGGGCCGTGAGATGCATTGGATTCGTCTCGATCGCTACTATTCCGACGGCAAGGCCGAAGGCGGGGCCTTCGGTGGTGAAGGCAATCGCGAGATCCCCGAGGATCCGCAAGTCTCCCTCCAGCCGGTCGCCTGTGCGCAGTGCGAACTCGCACCGTGCGAGGTCGTCTGCCCCGTCAATGCCACCGTGCACGACGAAGAAGGCCTCAATACGATGGCCTACAACCGTTGCATCGGCACGCGTTACTGCGCGAACAATTGCCCCTATAAGGTCCGTCGTTTTAATTTCTTCGACTTCAACTTGCGCCAACTTGACAGCCTTTACCTCGGTCAACTCGGACCGAAGGGTATGCCGGAGTTGGTCAAGATGGTGAAGAATCCCGAAGTCACCGTCCGCATGCGCGGCGTGATGGAGAAATGCA
>SYGN01000160.1 GCA_005799525.1 Opitutaceae bacterium
CGCGATCACGTTCGCCATCGTGAACGTCTTCCCCGACCCCGTGACACCCAAAAGGGTCTGGTGCTTGTTCCCCGCATTCACCGAGGCCACGAGCTGTTCAATCGCCAACGGTTGATCTCCCTTCGGCTGGTAATCGGAGACGAGTTTGAAACGCATCGCTCAACCGAAAACCAGCGCCCGCAAATCCGCAACCGTCAGCTCGTCCAGTCGGTGCACCACCCGGTGCACTTTACCCGTCAGTTCCGTCTCCGGGTGCGTCGTCGCCACCCCGACCACTTTCATCCCGCCCGCATGACCCGCCTCAATCCCCGCGAGCGCATCCTCGAACACGACGCACCGCTCGGGCGCGACGCCCGTCTTCGCCGCCGCTTTGAGAAATACATCCGGATGCGGTTTGCCGTGCGCCACATCCTCGGACGTCACCATGCCGCCGAACAATTCCTCGAACCCGAGCACGCCCAAGATCGTCGTGATATTCTCGCGATGCGTCGAGGACCCGATGCAGTTCGGCACGCCAGCATCCCGCAGACGCTCCAAGAACACCCGCACGCCGGGCAACGCGTTCAACCCGCTTTCCACCACGATCTCGCGATACGCCGCCTCCTTGCGCAGCGAGAGCCGCCGCACCTCCGCCGGCTCACTCGCCCAGTTCAAGAGCTGCGGAATAATCCATTCGTTCTTCTTTCCGAAACCGGTCTCGAAATGCCCCTCCGGCAGCACGCGCCCTTCCTCGCGGGCCAGCCGCTCCCAACTCGCCTCATGCTGCCGCGACGAGTCGATGATCACCCCATCCCAGTCAAAAAGGATTCCGATGTTTTCCATAATTTTACATTTCCACACGCCAGCCCGTCTGCGCACAACCGTGTTTTATCCGTGGTGATCGGTGTGCTCCGTGGTCAAAAATTCAGCCCGTTCTTCTGACGAATCACAGCCCAAACACTTTCAGCGCCCCGCCCCACAAGCCCGCCCAAAATTTCCGCGCCTGCTGCGCGTCACCGGAGCTGGCGACTTGCTGGCAAATAAAAATTCCTTGGCCCGCAAACAGATTGTCAAAGAGCGGATTCATCCCGCGGTAGTAGCTCCAAAACGTCTCCGCGCGCACCGGCCGATAGTCGAGCTGGGGCGTAAAGCCCATGGTCGCGTCCTGATTCGTTCGCCGCGCCGCCACCGCCCCTCCGTCGCGCGCCAACAATTGCTCCACCCTCACGCCACGGCTACCCGCCACCACGAGCTGACAGGGTCCCACAAACTCAAAGAATCGAAACTGCAGCGTCACCCACGCCTGCCAGCGGAAGAGCTGCCAGCGCCGGCGGATTTTCAGCCGCCGGCCTTCGTTCGTCACGACCCCCGCGAGGAAACTCGGCCGCAGCACGAGCGACGATCCTTCGGCCAACGTGATCACCGCGAGCTCGCTGAGGGCATTGCCTTGGTGGGATAGCGTGAGCTGCGCCTCCCCGCTCTCCCCGCGATGGCTCAGCTCAATCAGCTCCACCAGCCCCGTCGCGACACAGGTAAACGGGATCGTCCAATCGAGCATGGTGCGGGCTTTCCGTTTCAGCCCCTCATCCGAGGACTGAAGGAACCGCTCTTTCACCCACAGCCGCTCGCCCGTCCGCAGCATCACCGTCGCCGCGACCTGACTTGCGCTCACCTCCGGCAGCACCGCGAGCCGCTCCTCCAGCCGCACCGGACGCCCGCGCGCGATCCACGGCGCGAAAAAATAATACAGCCAGATTCTCCCCGCCGTTGGGCCGACGAAGTAGAGCCCCAACGCCACCACGACCCATCCCTTGATCGCCATGCGGATCGGCGCCCGACCGACTTCATGGCTCCACGCGCGTTCGGCGTAATGCAGCACCCTCGACTGCTGCTCCTGTGCCGCAGTCAGTTTCAAATCGATCTTACCCAGCGCGATCTCCAGTCCATCCCGCTCCCACGTCGTCCGCGTGAAATCCTGCTGGAGCGCCGCGACCTTGGCCGTAACCGTTTGTCGTAGTGTCACGAGACTCAGGATACGTTCCGCATTGGCTTTCTGTTGCTCCGTGTTGCCCGTCAGTTTGTCCCAGGTGCTCTCCAAGTCCCTCAGGGTGGCGATAATCTTGTCCGCCTGCTTCCCGCGTTCCTGTTCGGCCGTGATTTCAACGGAAAAGCGGTCCATCCGTTTGTGCACATCTTCCAACGCGCTCTTCACCTTCGACCGCTCACCCGTGATCGCACGGACCGCGTCCTGGCGCCACTGTTCGAAGTCCACGTTATCCTGCAAGAAGAGCCACAGCCCACAGGAGGCAAAGCCCAAGCCCACGATCAGCACGCCCACGGCGAACTTCGCGAAGACCCAACGGATAAACTGAAAGATGACAGTGAGCATGGGTGATCACGGAATTTCTCCGCGGAAATAAGGACAACCATTGAAAATTCCGGATTCCCGAAAGCCAATTGCTAAACCACCCACCCCACCCAAGGTCTGGCCATCCAGAAATGACGCTCGGTGCCCCTTGGACGCAGCGCTGCCACGACCCGCCCCCGAAACCCCAGACCCCAAAGGAAAGATGTTCAAAGCTGTTGTCTCCACGCTCTAAGATTCCGACGTTTTTAAGATGGCGTGCCGCCAATTCGACAAGGCCGCCGACGCCATCAGCCTCCCCGAGGCGATTCGCGACCGCACCAAGTATCCACGCCGCTGCCTCGCGGTGTCGCTCCCCGTCAAACGCGACGACGGCAGCGTGACCGTCGTGGAGGGCTACCGCGTCCAACACAACCTCTCCACTGGTCCGGCCAAGGGCGGCATCCGTTTTCACGAGCACGTCACCCTCGGCGAAATCGGGGCACTCGCCATGTGGATGAGTTGGAAATACTCCCTCGTCGGCCTCCCCTACGGCGGCGCAAAGGGCGGAGTGATCGTCGACCCGAGCAAGCTCTCCGAGACCGAGCTCGAGCATCTCTCCCGCCGCTACATGCAGGAGATGGTTAACTTTATCGGACCCCACACCGAAGTCCCCGCGCCCGATGTTGGCACCAACGAAAAGATCATGGGCTGGATGATGGATACCTATTCCAACCACGTCGGCCATATCTCGCCCGCCATCGTCACCGGCAAACCCATCGCGATCGGCGGCTCCCAAGGTCTCCGCGAAGCCACCGGTGCCGGCGGCGCCTACCTCGTCAAAAAATACCTCGCGGACCTGAAGATTCCGCTCAGCAAAACCACCGTCGCCATCGAAGGATTCGGCAACGTCGGCAACGAAACCGCCCTCGCCCACTATGGCGCAAAAATCATCGCGATCTCCGACTACACCGGCGCGTTCTACAACGCCGAGGGCATCGACCTCTCGCGCGCCCTGAAATACGTCCGCTACCAAAAGGTCCTCCGCGATTTCGACGGCGCTGAGCCGATCACGAACAAACAGCTCCTCGAACTTAAGTGCACCGTCCTCGTCCCCGCGGCCCTCGAACGTGTCATCACGGATAAAAACGCCGCCAAGCTCAAATGCCGCGTGCTCGCCGAAGCGGCGAACGGGCCGACCACTAACGCCGCCGACAAAATCATCGACGCCCGCGGCAACATCGAACTCATCCCCGATGTGCTCTGCAACGCCGGCGGCGTCATCGTCTCCTACTTTGAGTGGCTGCAAAATCTTTCGAATTTCTATTGGAGCCGGGACGAGGTGCTCACGAAACTCTTCGGCATTCTCGACCAAGCGAAAGACGCCGTGGACACCCAGCAGAAAAAATTCCAATTCAGCCGCCGCCTCGCCGCCCTCACCCTCGGTATCCAGCGCGTCGCGGATGCCAAGGCCACGCGAGGACTGTTCCCATGATCAGTCAGCGCAGCTGTCCCGCGCAGTCGCACCCCGATCGCATCCGGTGGTTCTGCGCCCGTGCCCTGCTCCCACTCCTGCTCGCGTGGATCGCACCCGCTCTCCACGCCGGACCGATCGAGTCTGCCATCGTCGCAGCCATGAAACTTCCCGAGGCGAAAAGCTACAGCTGGGGCTCCCTTATCGAGGACGACGCCCGCTCCTACGACATCGCCGGCCAGACCGATAAAAGCGATTTTTCGATCGTGTCGATGCCCATGATTTCCGCGATCCGCCGCCGGGTAAGCCGTGGCAGCGCCAATTCCGACAATCAGGTCGACGTCATTTTCAGGGGCGCCGAGGACTGCGTTATCCAAACCCCCGATGGCTGGAAGACACCCGCCGAACTCGCCAACGCCCCGCAGCCTGATCAAAGGCCGGGCGGCCCCGGTGGCGGGGGCGGATTCCCCGCGGGTGGATTCCCCGGCGGCGGACCTTCTCGTCGCGGACGCAAGGGCTCCAGTCCCCCTGGCACTCCGCCTCCCTACAGCAACCTCCAGCTCAATCTCAGCCGCCCCCACGAGGAAATCGGCCTCATCATCGGCAGTTATACCGAGATCCAATCCGACGGCGACATCATCACGGGAACGCTCTCTGAAACCGGAGCCAAACTCCTGCTCGTCCACGCCGGTCAAAACGAACTTACGCCGCTCAAAGCCAGCGGAACCTTTCGCCTCTGGGTGACCAACGGTGCTCTCCTAAGATATGAGCTCCGGCTCGACGGCATACTCTCCGTCGAAACTCCGTCCGCGCGCCGACAGGTGGAGGTCCGTCAAAAATCCACGACCGAAATCAAGGCCGTCGGCACGACGAATTTTGACGTCCCCGAGGAAGCCCGCAAAAAACTGGGCGGTTGAACAATCCGATACCAAGTTGCCTTCCAGATGAGCAAGATGACGGTCTTTTGGAGGAGCCTGCTGGCAGGCGATTCAAGATGTGAAAATCGCCTGCCAGCAGGCTCCTACCTCCAAGCCGGTTAAGCTCATCTTGAAAACAAATGAGCCCAAGCAGGGTTTCCTGCTTGGGACCGGCCCAAGTCCAACGCCCCGACGACCGACCGTCGTCAGGTCTTTTTCGTCAGCACAATCCCGGCCCAACGTCCGAGATCACGATGGATGCGACCGACGCGCTCGATCTGCCCTTTCGCCGGGAATCGCTCATAGAATCCCTCGTTGCGAAACTCGCGCGCCTGCTCCGCCCACGGCGCCAACCGCGCACCCCAACGTTCGACGCGTCCCTCGGCCGGCTCCCCGTCGACTTTCGCCAGATCGGCACACACCCGCAGCATGGCTTTCAACGCGACGGGCTTCGTCACCATATGCCCAGCGTCACCCCACGTTTCGCCCCAGACGGTCGCCGCCGCTTTCAGGAAATCGCGAACCATTTCATAGTAACGCGTCGCCGCGCGCTTGTCGGTGCCCTCCGCCTCCAGCGTCGTCCACGCGCTCTTCACCCAGCGGTGGATCTCGTTGAACAGCTCCGCCTGCAAGATCCATTTCTCCTGCTTGCTGCGCCCCCCGAGCCGGTTGATCCGATAACGCAGCGGACTGTCGCTCTCACTATAAAGCATGAGCGCGATCGTCGCCGCAAAGCGCCGGTCCGGCTCCGCCCACGACACCCGCTCATACAAATCAACGAGGTGGCTCTTGTTGATACGCGTCGGCGTCGAGTTGATAATGACGAACATTTCCGTCGCAAAATCTTCCGTGCGCCCGTCGAAGATCACGCACGGCACCGCGATATTCTTCGCGTCGTCCGGATGCGTCCGCTCGAAAAACTCCAGCGCCGCGAGCCGATGCTGCCCGTCAATGATGAGAAATTTTTCATCGGGTTCCTGTAATTGACCGACTCCACTGCCGTCATTCCATCCGGTGAATTTGAGCTGCTGGGGCGTGAACAACAGGACGACGCCCGGAATCGGCGGCTGCGAAATCGCCGTCTCGTAAAAATTCCGGATGGCCGCGACTTTGGCCTTCGACACCTGCCGTTGAAACGCTTTGTCGCTGCGCTCAATCTTGGAGATGAACTGGCCGACATCATCGTCTGCCGCGACCGCCTCGGCTTGGATGCCGCCGCCGTCCTCGTCGTAAAACCGGCTGATGAAGCGAACCTTGGCGAGTAACTGCTCCGAAGGATACGAAGCGAAGTAAAACACAGCGTCTTTCTGACGAACTTGCGTAGCGATCATGGGGTAAACATAGTTGATGGTTGCGGGGCCCTGACTCTAAGACGATTTAACCCCCTAGCGGCATTCGCTCCCGTCTACAAGGGCATATCCAATAGATTTCGGAATACCGGGTGTGATCAAAAAACCGCGCACCGTGAGATCTTCATACGTTGCTCGCTGCGCACTTATCCGCGTCATCCGCGTTTCAAAATCTGATTCCGAGTTCAATTCCCGTCGGCCGCGCACCGTTGCAATCCCACCCCGGCAGAACGGTGTGACCTTGTGTAAGATTATGGCGATTATCAGGCTACGGCCTTCGCGTGCGCCTCACCACCCCAAATCTACTTCGGCTTGGTTCCTCTCCGAAAATGGGCTCTGCCTTGTTTCTCCACGACGTCCACGATGCTGCTGGTTCGGTCCGCACCGCCTGGTTTTCGCCGAAGTGGAAACGCAGGTGGCGATCCTTCGCCGCCCCAAGGTCGTCGCGGTTCTCCAAAGAATACTCCGCGCCATTGGTGAGCCGAATCGAAAACGGCCGGGACAGACTGCGCTGAACCAAATCCTTGATGTCCGATGTCTGCATAGACGATCGAGCGACTGGAGCTAGGACCGCTTCAACTCGACATTCGGTGCGACGGCGGCACCAGCCGCCTTGCTCAACGGTCGCAACTCCGTCGCTGTGCAACAGCCAGATTACCTGTCTACCCTTCGATCAGCCCGATAATATTGAACATTGATTCTGCTGAAAAAAACTCGGGCGTGTATCCTCCGAAGACACACGCAGCGCAGCCTAGATCGCACCGCAGCCCGTGCGGAGGACGCGATCACGTTCCACCCGGCGTTGGATTCGAGCAGGGGGTGCGGGCGATGTTTAGCGATTATCGGCAGACTTCCGCGGAGCCGGATGCGTGCGCTCTGCGCCGATCACAAACCATTCCTGAACGCCGGGCCGGCGGCGGGCGCTGCTCGCCGCGCTATTAAATCACCCCATCACGACGAAAAAACTGGACGGAGTGTCGCACCTTCAGGCAACGAGGAAGCGTCCTGCCAGCGTTTCTAGGTCTCCCCCGAGGCCCCAACCACACACCTTTAAGCCATAATGAAGATTACCACGCAGAAAATTCGTCCGCTTTGCGCTCTCGCGCTCATCACGGCCGCCACTGAAATTGCCGGAATCCCCCTCCGCGCGGCCGAAGCCAAGACCACCCAAATGGAGCCCTTCAGCGTCGCCGCCGAATTCGGCGTCGATGGCCTGCGGATTCAGAATTCCCAATCGGTCCTTAACCAATATCTTCTCGAACAGCAAGGGGTGGCGCAACTCCAGGACATGGCCGGCCTCGCCCCGAATCTCGGCACAAGCAACAGCGATACCCGCGGCTTTGGCGACGTCATCTCCCTCCGCGGCGTTACCAATTCCATTTTCTTCTCCTCCCCGGCCATCGCACTCGTGATCGACGATGTGCCGAGCGGATCGGTCTCTTCCTATCCCAGCTCGCTGCTCAACGTCGAGAGCTTCACCGTCAAGGCCGGCGCCCAAGGCACCGACTACGGTCGCAACGCCCCCGGCGGCGTCATCGATATCAAGACCCGTACCCCCGGCGCGACTCACCAGGGCAAAGTCCTCCTCGACTACGGCTCCTATAAATACTCTGCCCTCCAAGCTTCCTTCGACGGTCCGCTCAACGACAAAGTCGGCTACAGCGCTAGCGTCGGCCTCTCCGAACACGAGGGCTATATCACCAACACCTTGAAGAACCGTAGCGCGGATGACCGCCGCTCCGTCGCCGGTCGCGGAGCACTGTATTGGAAAGCTGCCGACCAACTCCAAGTCCGCTTCGGTCTTACGATGGAAAAAACCAGTGACGACGCCACGCGTCTGACCTCCCTCTTCAGCCCCGACCCGTTCAAGGTCGCATCCGATAACCACGGCGCAACCAAGGTGGAACGTCTGCAGCTTTCACTCCAGGCCAAGAAAACCTTCGCGTGGGGCACCATGACAGTGACAACCTCCAGCCAAGAATGGGACCTCGATCCCTCCATCAACGACCTCGATTTATCTTCCCTCCCCCTCGCCTCGTCCAACGTGACGCAAAGTGAGAAATTCAGGACGCAGGAAATCCGCTTCGAATCCTCCCCTGGTGCCCGGCGCACCCAATGGCGCGCCGGAGCCTTCCATTCCGGCTCCGCGATCAATGGCGATGCCAAGCGCGTCTTCGTCGTACCACCGAGCGCCTACGTACCGCCGAATTTCGTGCAAACCGAACGCTCCGTCTTCGCCATCGGCCAGAAAACGCTCGCCGCCTACGCCAACCTCGATCAACTGCTGGCCCCCAAGACGACCCTCAAACTCGGCGCCCGCGCCGAACGTTCCGAGTCCGACCTCGACCGCACCAAAGTCGCGTCAAATAGTCTCGGCTTTCCCTCCCCGCAGGACCCACGCCTCGCCCGCTCCCAAAGCAACATCGATCTCTCCGCGTCGGCCGGCGTCGTGCACTCCGTCTCCCCGTCCCTCAATCTCCAAGCCAAAACGTCCATCGCGCACAAACCCGAGGGCTACAGCGGCTTCACCGGCAATCCCCTCCTCGCCCGCTTCGACGGCGAACAAATCTGGGCCACCGAAGCCGGCGTCACCTTCGGCCCACCCAAGGATCGCTTCGGCGGCAGCGTCCTCGCCTTCTGGAATGCCATCGACAACGCCCAATTCGAACGGACCGTCCCCAACTCCACCGATTTCGTCGTGGTCAACGCGGCCAAAGTCATCGCCCGCGGTTTCGAAGCGAAGTTTATGTGGAGCCCTTTCGAAAAAGTCTGGTGGGATTTTCAAGCCGGTTATACGAACGCGACTTTCGACGACCACCGCGACGCCTCCGGCACCCGTGTCGATGACAAGCACGTGCCCTTCATCCCTACCTACACCCTGCGCACGGGCGTGACCGTCGATTTCGGCCAAGGCTGGTCCGCCAATGCGAGCTACGCCGCCGTCGGCAAGACCTTCTATGATGAGCGCAACACCTCTACGTTTGCCCAACGCGCTTACGGCCTCGTCAATGCTCAGCTCCGCTACCGTTTCGACCGCTACACCGTGGCCGTTTACGGACAAAACCTCTTCGACCAAGACCACTACCAGTTTATAAATCCCGAGATCTTTGCCGGCAGCCCCGGTGCCCCGCGCCGCTTCGGCATCCAACTCTCTTTCGTCTATTGAGTCATGGGTCCGCATCCCCATAGTAACGCAAGTCCGTCCCGTCCGTCTGTCCGTCTCGCTCCATCTTAATCGTCTCCGTTCCATGAGAATCACCGCCCGCCTCCTCCCCCTCGCCTTCGTCTGTTCTTTTGGCCTCTCCGTGTACAGCGTGCACGCGGCCTCCGGGTGGCTTAACTGGCGGGGGCCCGATCACAACGGCGTCTCCCCCGCCAAACAAAAGCTGGTGACTGACCTCACCCTCGGCGGGCCGACCCACCGTTGGACGTTTCAGGCCCATGGCGCGGGCACGCCCGTCATCGCCGACGGACGCGTGTATGCTATGTGTTACTACGGCGAGACGGGCGGGGATGTCATCGAGGCCATCGTGTGCCTCGAGGTGAAGACCGGCGCGAAGCTGTGGGAGCACCCATTCAAAGACTTCCTGAGCGACACCGTTTACAACCGCTACGCCATTGGCGCTCCCTACGTGGATGCGGAGACGGGCAATATCTATTGCGAATCAACGTGCGGGGTCATCACGGCCTTCACGCGCGATGGAAAAATCATCTGGCAGCGCTCGATGATGGAAGAATTCGGTCGCCTCACGTTTCCTAACAGCCGCACCGGCTCCCTCATCACCGACGGCGAATTCCTCTTCGCCAAGGGCGTCACCGCCAACTGGGGTGCGGACGGTCCCGCGCGCAGCCGCTACTACGCGTTTGAGAAACGCACGGGCGAACTCATCTGGGCCAGCACCCCGGGGACTGAACCGATCGATAATCCCATGGGCGCGCCGGTCTTCGGATATCTCGGAGGCCATCGCGTTTTCTACGTCGGCACCGGCTGCGGCCACGTCGCCTGCATCAACGCCCGCACCGGCGAGCCCGTCTGGCGCTTCAAGATGGCCAACGGCGGCCTCAATTCCGACGTCCTCCTCGACGGTCCCGGCAAACTCATCGCCATCCACGGCAAAGAAAACATCGATGCGTCGACGCAGGGCCGCCTTGTCGCCCTCAAGATTCCCACCGAGTATCCCACCGGCCCCAAGCCCGTGATCCTCGGCAAAGAGGCCGAACTCTGGCGCAACGATGAGTTCAGCGCCTTCACCAGCTCACCGCTCCTCGTCAACGGCCGCGTTTATGCGACCGGCGCGACCGGCAACTTCCTCTGCGCCGACGCCGCCACCGGCCAGACGATCTTTGCCGAAAAGCTCGGCGCCGACCAAGTCCACGCGTCACCCGCCTATGCCGATGGCCGCTTCTACGTCCCGATGCACGAGGCGCGCTTCTTCGTGATCGAGGTCAAGGGCGACAAGCCCGTCATCGTCTCAAACAACAAGATGGAGCCCGGCACGACCTGCCTCGGTGCGCCCGCGTTCTACGGCGACTCGATTTTCTATTTTACCAAGGACGGCCTGCACTGTTTTGGTCCGAAATCGTCCGCGCCGATTATTCCGGCGGCGATTCCCGCACCCGCGCCCTCAGCCCTCTCCACCGCTCCGATCGCCGCCCTGCAAGTGGTGCCGGCGGAATTCGCCCTCAGCCCCGGCCAGTCCCAGGCATTTAAGGTCTGGGGCCTCGATGCTACCGGCCGCCGCGTGAAGGACGTCACGAGCGAAGCGACCTTCGCCAAGTTCATCCCACCCACCGCCCTCGTAAAATCCGAGGTCGATGCCGAGCTGGTCGCCAACACCGTGAAAGCCGGTCCCAGCGCGAAACTTTCCGCCGGAGCCATCCAGGCCAAGTGGCAGACCTTCGCGGGCATCACCCGCGGTCGCGTCGTTGCCGGATACGGGCACAAGGAGACGTTTGAAGCCCTCCCGCTCGGCCAGAAAAATAACGAGGGCACCGACGTTGGCTTCCCTCCCTTGCCGTGGCTCGGCGCGCGCGTGAAGTGGCACGTCTTCGAAAAGGACGGCAATAAGTTCGCCGGCAATCGCCTCGATTCACTCCTCTTCATGCGCACCATGAATTTCATCGGTGGCCCCGACATGAAGAACTACACGATCGAGGCCGACGTGATGACCGACGGCAACCGCCGCATAATGTCGAACGTAGGTCTCGTTAACCAACGCTACCTGTTCAATATGGCCGCCAACAACCGTATCTTAGAGGTCACGAGCACCGCCGAACGCTTCACCGCCTCGGTGCCCTTCGAGGCGACCGCTAACACGTGGTACCACCTAAAGACCCGCGTCGATGCCGACCAGACCGGGGCCGGCGGCTTCGTCCGCGCCAAACTCTGGCCGCGCAGCGAACCCGAGCCCGCCAAATGGACCCTCGAAGTGCACCAAGCCAAACTTCACACCCACGGCGCACCCGCCGTCTATGCCTTCTCTCCACAGAGCCAAAAACGCGTCTTTATCGATAACCTCGCCATCACCGCCAATGAATAACCTGCGTCTTCCTCTCTCTTTGTTTGCGGCGTCCCTGCTGACCGCTCCGGTGCTTCGCGCGAGCGATTGGCCCATGTGGGGCGGCTCGCCTTCGCGCAACATGGTTTCCACCGGCAAAGGCCTGCCCATGCCCGAGGCCATCGCCCCCGGAAAGTTCCTGCCCAAGACTGAGACCATCGATCCCAAGTCCACCAAGAGCGTGCGCTGGGTCACCAAACTCGGCTCTCAAGCCTACGGCACTCCCGTTGTCGCTGGTGGCCGCGTCTACGTCGGCACCAATAACGAGAGCCCCCGCGATCCCAAACAAACGGGCGACCGTGGCGTACTCATGTGCTTCGACGAAAAGACCGGCGAATTCCTCTGGCAACTCGTCGTCCCCAAGCTCGGCTCCGGTAAGGTCAGCGACTGGGAATACGTCGGCATCTGCTCCTCGCCAGCCATCGAAGGCGACCGCGGCTACATCGTTTCCAATCGCGGCGAGGTCGTCTGCTTCGACGTCAAGGGTCAGGCCGACGGCAATCAAGGTCTGTTCATGGACGAAGGGAAATTCTCGGCCCAAGACGGCAAGCCCACGGATGTGACGCCCAAGTGCGCCGACATCCTTTGGGTCAGCGATATTCGCACCGAGCTCGGCATTTTCCCGCACAATATTTCCAGCTGCTCGCCGCTCATCGTCGGCGACAAGCTTTACGTCGCGACCTCCAACGGCGTCGACTGGTCGCACATCAACATCCCTGCACCCTTCGCCCCCGCGCTCGCCGTACTCGACAAAAACACCGGCAAAGTCGTCGGCGAGGAAACCTCAGGCGTTTCCAAACGCGTCCTTCATTGCAGCTGGAGTTCCCCCTCCTTCACCACGGTAAACGGCCAAGGCCTCATCGTGTGGGGCGGCGGCGATGGTTGGTGCTACGTCTATGATCCCATTCCGGTCAATGACAAGGATGGTACCCCGGTCTTGAAAGAGTTGCTCCGTTACGATGCCAACCCGCCCGAGTATCGCGCCAAAGATGGCCAACCGATCAAGTACGCCACCTTCAACGGCCCCAGCGAACTCGTTTGCACCGTCGTGGCCGAGGGTGGTCGCGCCTACATGTCAATCGGCCAAGACCCCGAACACGGCGATGGCATCGGTATGTTCAGCTGCATCGATCTCACCGCGCGCGGCGACATCACCGGCAAACCTCTCTGGGTGAACAAGAGTATCGGCCGCACCATCTGCACGCCCAGTCTGATGGACGGTCTGATTTACATCGCCGAATATAACGGCAACATTCACTGCCTCGACGCCAAGACCGGCAAGACCCTCTGGATGCACGCCACCAATAGCCGCATCTGGTCCTCCACCCTCGTCGCCGATGGTAAAGTTTACTGCGGCACCGAAGACGGCGAACTCATCGTCCTCGCCGCCAGTCGCGAGAAAAAAGTCCTCGGCAAAGTCGAGTTTTACAGCCCGATCTACAGCTCTCCGGTCATCGCCAACGACACCCTCTTCATCTCGACCATCACCCACGTCTTCGCGATCGCGAAATAATCGCAAGCAAGGCGGGTCTCTGATTCCGCCTTGGTTCGCATCAACGTTTTTACAGAGGGCCAATGCAGCCTGCCCGAGCCCTCACACGATCACCTTCCTTCCTCGTTCCTCTTCTCACTTCCTTCGCCTTCATGAGCAGCAAACTCACCCCCGCCCAAGCCCAATCCGCCCTCGACAGCTGGACGCGCAAAATGATCGCGTGGCATTTCTCGCCCGCCACCGGCTGCGACTACTGGCTCAAATGGGCCAAGACCGCCGGCTGGGATCCGCGCAAGGAAATCAACTGCTTCGCCGACATCGCAAAGAAATTCTCGCACTTCGACGACGACGTGCTGCGCACCGAGCAGCCCGAGCGCTTCGTCCCCAAGGCCTACGCCAAACGCCCCTATAATGTCTTTGAGACGGGCGGCACCACCGGCATGCCCAAACAACGCGTCGGCTGGGATGACTACAAAACCGACTACGAAGAATACAGCGACCACTACGGCCCCGACTTTTTCCCGAAGGGCAATTGGCTCATGGTCGGCCCCACGGGCCCGCGCCGTCTGCGCCTAGCCGTGGAGCATCTCGCCAACTACCGCGGTGACTCCTGCTACTTCGTGGACCTCGACCCGCGCTTTGTGAAGCGCCTCATCGGCACCGGCGAGATGGCCATGGCCAGAAAATATCAAGAGCACGTCATCGACCAGGCTGCCACGATCCTGCGCCACCGCAAGATCACGAACATGTTTACCACCCCGCGCCTCCTCGAAAATCTCGCCGAGCGCATGTCCCTCGTGAAGGCCGGCCTCAAAGGCGTCTTCGTCGGCGGCACCACGATGACACCCCAATACGTCCGCTTCGTCGTCGAGGAAGTCTTGGAAAACAAAATCAACTTCGCTCCCACCTACGGCAATACCCTCATGGGTCTCGCAATTTCGAAGAAGCTCACGAAGGCCGACAACTACAGCCTCACCTACTACGCGCCCCAGCCGCGCGCCACGCTCCGCATCGTCAATCCCGATAATCCGACCGAGCTCGTGAACTACGGTGAGTATGGCCGCGTGGAACTCACCACAATGACGAAGGAGTTTTTCGTCCCCCGCTTCCTCGAACGCGACGAAGCCATCCGCCGCCCCCCGTGCAGCGAATTCCCTTGGGACGGCGTGGGCGACGTCCGCCCCTTCCAGTCCCTCACCAAAACGATTATCGAGGGCGTTTATTGAAGGTAGGGACGGCTCTCCGAGCCGTCCGCGGACCGCTCGGCGAGCGGTTCCTACCATGCTAACTGACCAACACTCCCATGACTTCTTCCATCCACATTCCCGTCCTCCGCCTCGGCCAGACCTACCGGAGCCTCGACAAAATCCAGTTCAACGTCTCCGGCCAGCCGCTCGAAATCAGCGTCGCCAATTCCGGCCTCATCCGTCGCGACCTCCAACAACTCGCCAAGTCCGGCGCAGCTTTACGAGCGATCCCGTGCGAAAAGCTCGTCGGCTACATGGAAAAAGCCGCCGAGCTCTTCCTCCACGGCAAGCTCCCGTGGGGCGACGACGACCGCCTCCAAAGCCCCGACGACTACGCGGTCGCCCTCTCGCAACTCACCGGTCTTCCGCACAGCCTCGCGCGCTCCAACATGGGCAAAGTCCACGCCGCGATGTCCAACATACGCGCCGTGATCTCGGGCCTCACCCGCGGCATGCCCCTTGAGCTGTTCGACCGCGGCTTCATTCGCCAAAACGGCCTCGACGTAAATTTCTTCGCCGAGACCAACAGCCTCGGCGTGCTCCTCCCGAGCAATTCCCCCGGCGTCAATTCCCTCTGGCTACCCGCACTCGTGATGAAAATTCCCGTCGTGCTTAAGCCCGGCCGCGAAGATCCCCTCACCCCCTTCCGCCTCATCCAAGCGATGATCGCCGCCGGCTTCCCCCGTGAAGCCTTCGGTTTTTATCCGACCACTCACGACGGCGGCGACACCCTCCTCTTCGGCACCGGCCGCGCCATCGCGTTCGGCAGCGACGCCACGCTGAAAAAATACGCGCCCTACCGGCACATCAACGTCCACGGTTCCGGTCGCAGCAAAATTGTGATCGGCGACGACTTCGCCGCAGACTGGCCGAAACACCTCGACGTCATCGTCAACTCGATAGCCGCAAATGGCGGCCGCAGTTGCATCAACTGCTCCTCCGTCCTGGTCAGCAACAACCGCGACACGCTCGCCGACGCGCTCGCGCGCAAACTTGCCGCGATCGAACCGCTTCCGCGGGATCACCCCGACGCCGTCCTCTGCAGCTTCGCCAATCCGAAATCCGCGAAGGCCATCGACGAGCGTCTCACCGAACTTCTCGCCGCGCCCGGTGCCGTCGACCTTACCGCGAAATACCGCAACGGCCCGCGCCTCGTCGAAATGCACGGCCAAACCTTTCTGCGCCCCACCCTCATCGTCTGCGACGACCTCAACCACCCGCTCGCCAACACCGAGTATGGTTTCCCGTTTGCGAGCGTGCTCCAAGTTCCCCAGGCAAAAATGATCGGCCAAATCGGCGAGTCGCTCGTCGTCTCGGCCTTCACCCGCGACCAAGCGTGGAGCATCGATCTCATGACGAGCACCAACATCGAGCGCCTCAATCTCGGGCCCTATTCGACGATGCGGGTGCAATGGGAACAACCCCACGAGGGCAACCTCTTCGAGTTCCTCTACCGCCGCCGCGCCCTCCAAGGAGATCTCGTCGCGGTGTAATCCCGGAAATCGTGAAATCGGTCATCGGTCATCTCAAATCTGCGATCCTCAAATCCTGAAATTTCCGATTCTGAAATTTCAGATTTTCGATTCCTGATGCCCGATTTCAAGAGTTCTGATTCCGATGCCGTGATCGGCTCGTTCGCCTCCCGCCCAGCACCCAAGCTCGTCTTTGGTTCTGGCGCGCTGCGTGAATTGGCCGCCTGCGTCCGCGAGGTTGGCGGTACTTCCGTATTTCTCGTGACCGATCTCGGTCTCGCCCGCGCCGGCTGCGTGGAGCGCGCCCGCGCCCTCCTCGTCTCCGCCGGCCTCCCCGTCACGGTCTTCGCCGAATCCCGCGAAAATCCCACCGAAGCCGACGCCGCCACTTGCGTCACCGCCGCTCGCGCGCAACCCTTCGATTGTTTCGTCGCCCTCGGTGGCGGCAGCAGCCTCGACACCGCAAAAGCCGCCAACGTTCTCCTCTCCAACGGGGGCGTGATGCACGATTACCACGGCTACGGCAAAGCCGCGAAGCCGCTTCTCCCACTCATCGCCATTCCCACGACCGCAGGCACCGGCAGCGAGACCCAGTCCTACACGCTCATCAGTCGCGACGGCTCCCACGAGAAAATGGCCTGCGGCGACCCCAAGGTCCTCCCCCGGATCGCGATCCTCGATCCCGAACTCACCGCCACCCTTCCGCGTGCCACCGCGACACTGTCTGGCCTCGACGCGCTCTCACACGCCCTCGAATCCGCCGTCTGCACGAAACGCAACGCCGTCTCCTCGCTGTATGCCGAGGCCGCATTTCGCCATTTGTCCTCCGCGATTTCCCGCGTCGTCACCGGCCAGCCCACCGACGCCGACCGCAGCCACATGCTCCTCGGTGCCGCGTTCGCCGGACTCGCCATTGAAAATAGCATGCTCGGGGCCGCCCACGCTTCAGCCAATCCGCTCACCGCGCGCCATGGCGTCGTGCACGGTCACGCCGTCGCCCACATGCTGCCTGCGGTTATGCAGTTCAACGCGACCGATCCCGCTGCCGCCGTCATCTACGCCCATCTGGAATCACTCCTCCGCGCCACCGGCACGACTGCGCTCCCCTTGATCGACTGGGTCACTGACATCGTAGCCCGCAGCGCGTTGCCCCCGCTCGATGCCACGACGATGGATTTCGCGGTGCTCGCCGATGATGCCACGCGGCAGTGGACCGGAAAATTCAATCCACGCGCGTTGCACGCCGCCGACTTCGTCTCACTCTACCACCGTGCGTTTTTCCCCCATGCCGCGGTCGTCTGATCTAGCCCTGCGCGTGAGCGCAGGGAGTAGTCGCCGGCCGGATAACCTCCCGTCCCGCCACTCACGCGGAGGACTACAGTTCGTTTTCGGTGTGTGGTTAATTCTGGCATTCAACGGGTGCGGCGAACGCTCAGCTTCCGACCTCGCCAAAAAATCTCCGTCCAAACCCGCCTCTCCCGAAATCTCTTGGCCCATGACCCGCGGCGGCCCGTCCCTCAGCGGCAACGTCGCCACCTCCTTGCCCCGCGATCCGGTCATCGCTTGGACCTTTGCCGCCTCGGGCCCGATCACCGCTGAAGCCTCCCTCGTCGCCGGTCGGGTGTACGTCGGCACCGGTAAGGGCACCCTCCATTGCCTGTCCGCCGGCTCCGGCCAGCAGCTCTGGGAATTTCCCACCAAGGATGCCATCACTGCCGCCCCCGCCGTCGCCGCCGGCAAAGTCTTTCTCGCCTCCAACGACGGCCGCCTCTACGCGCTCTCCGCCGACACCGGCAAGGAAGCATGGCAGTTCGCCAGCGAAGACAAAATTAGCGCCGGGGCTATCGTGATCAAAGCCCCCGCCGACTCGGCCACGCCCAGCGCCGACTGGATTCTCCTCAACGGCTACGATGGCACGACGCGCGTCCTTGCCGCCGCCGACGGCAAACTCGTCTGGAGTTACAAAACCGACGATTACATCAACGGCTCCCCCGCGGTCGTCGATGGCCGCTTCCTCGTCTTCGGCGGCTGCGACTCCCAGCTCCACGTCGTCAACCTCAAGGACGGCAAGCTCGTCCATAAAATCCCGACCGACGCGCAAATTCCCGCGTCGATCGGCACCTTCGGGACCATGGCGTTTTGCGGCAACTACGCCAATCAGACCGTCGCCTTCGACGTCGTGGGCGGCAAAGTCGCTTGGGCCTACGAAGACCGCGCACTGCCTTTCATGAGCGCCCCGGCCATTAACGACCGCCTCGTCCTCATTGGCTCGCGCGACAAACACCTCCACGCCATCGACCGCGCCACCGGCAAAGCGGCGTGGACCTTCAAGACCGGCGGCCGCGTCGAAGGCTCGCCCATCGTATTTTCTGACGGCGTCGTCTTTGGCTCCGCCGACGGTCGCCTCTACGCCGCCAACCTCGCCGACGGCACCGAACTCTGGCAACTCGACCTCGGTGAATCGCTGGTTGCTTCACCCTCGTTCGGCGGGCGACACATGGTCGTAGGTGGCGAAAAAGGCACGGTCTTTGCCCTTCGTTCCCGCGCCCTCCCGAAACCCTAAGCCCTGCGTCTCGCGCCCGTCTCAAACCGCCCTCGCTCGTCCCATGAACGCCGCCCCCGCCAGTCCTCCTGCCCCAGTCAAAAGCTCCACCCTCGCGGGCAACTACTTCATCTCGAACTACCCTCCCTTCTCGTTCTGGTCCGAAGACCAAAAAATCGAGGTCGAGAAAGCCTTCGACTCCCCGCCCACGCCCGGCGCGAAGCTTGGACTCTATCACCACATCCCGTTTTGCCGGAAGCGCTGCCATTTTTGCTACTTCCGCGTCTACACCGACAAGAATGCCCAAGACATCCAGACCTACCTCGACGGCACGATCACCGAGCTCAAGTCCATCGCCGTGCGCCCGCTCTTCCGCGGCCGCAAACCGCACTTCGTCTATTTTGGAGGCGGCACGCCTTCCTACCTCTCCGCGAAGCAGCTCCACGAGCTCACCGACAAACTCAAGGCCGTCCTCCCGTGGGACGCCGCCGAGGAAGTCGCCTTCGAAGCCGAGCCCGGCACCCTCAATCCCGGCAAACTCACCGCGATCAAAGAAGTCGGCGTCACGCGTCTCAGCCTAGGCGTCGAACACTTCGACGACCATGTGCTTGAAATCAATGGCCGCGCGCACCGCTCCGCCGAGGTCCTTACCGCCTACGAGCGCGCCCGCGCTGAGAATTTTGCCCAGATCAACATCGATCTGATCGCCGGCATGTTGGAGGAGACCGAGGCGCTGTGGCAGCGTAACATCGAGCAGACGATCAAGCTGCGGCCAGACAGCGTGACGATTTACCAGATGGAGATTCCCTACAACACGACCATCTACAAGGAGATGAAGGCCGAGGGAAAACTCGTCGCGCCCGTGGCCGATTGGCAGACGAAACGCCGCTGGGTCAAAGAAGCCTTCGCCGCCCTCGAGAGCGCCGGCTACACCATCGCCAGCGGCTACACCGCCGTGCTCAACCCGCAGCGCACAAAATTTGTTTACCGCGACGAGTTGTGGACCGGGGCCGACCTGATCGGCTTGGGCGTCGCGTCGTTTTCCCACGCCGCCGCTGTCCATTACCAAAATGTCACGGAGATCGAACCCTATCTCGCCGCGATCAACGCCGGTGAGCGTCCCGTCAAACGCGCTTTCCGCACCTCGCGCGAGGAACTGATGATCCGCGAATTTATCCTCCAAATGAAACTCGGCCGCGTCGTCCTCGGCTATTTCTCGGAAAAATTTGGCGTGGATCTCGCGCAGCGTTTCGCCGCGCAGCTCGGCCATTTGGCCGCCGAGGGTTTCCTCACCGTCGACTCCACGCACGTCCGCCTTTCCCGCGACGGCCTCCTCTGCGTCGACACGCTGCTGCATGAGTTTTTCCTCTCGCAGCACCGCACGAACAGGATCGTCTGAGCGCTCGGTTTTTTCGCTCGTGGAAACCACGGAACAACCCGCTGTTCAGGCTTTGCCGACCGCCTTCGTGCGTTTCATGCGCGATGCTTGCCGGCTCCCGCTCGACGCCTTCCAGGCTCTCCCCGGCGCGAGTCTGCCCGCCGTCGCCCGACGGTTGCTCGATCATCGGCGCGACATGACGTCCACCCTCGCCGACTTTCACGGCAGCGCCCTCCGCGTCGAAATCTTGAACGTTGCGCTCACCGAAGAATACTATCTGCGGGAAGTTTTCCTCCGCACCACCGCCACCGACCGCGTCGTCGAATATGGCGCACTCGCCGTAGCCCTCGCCGCATTTACGACGACGCAACGCGCTGAACTCACCGCCGGCCGCACCCCGCTTGGCGGGATTTTGCATCAATTCGCAATCCCTTTCGTCAGCGCCCCGCTCGGTTTTTTCACAGTTCCCGCGTCCCTGCTCCCCTCGATTCCTCCCTTTTCTCCGGCGGCCCACCTGGGTTGCGGTCGCTTCAATTGCCTCGCGAAACCATCGGGCGAGCCCCTCGCGTGGATTCTCGAAATCCTGCCGCCGTCGTGAAAATCGTTTTTCTCACCGCCGGCACCGGTAGCTATTATTGTGGTGCCTGCATGCGGGACAACGCCCTCGCCCGCGAACTCCATCGCGCCGGTCATGACGTCACCATCGCGCCGATGTATCTGCCGCTGATCCTCGATGAGACCACGCTCGCCGGGGCCGAAAATGTCCCGGTTTTTTTCGGCGGCATTAACGTTTTCCTTCAGCAGAAAATTCCGTTCTTCCGCAAGACACCCGCCGCCTTCGACCGGCTGCTCAATTCCACCAGCCTTCTGCGCTGGGCCGCCCGCCACAGCCACATGACCTCGGCCCGCACCCACGGCGCGATGGCCGTCGAGATGCTCAACGTCGCCACCAGCCCGCTGCGCAAAGAGCTCGACAAACTCCTCGGCTGGCTCGGCGGCATCGCGCAACCCGAGCTCGTGTGTCTTTCCAACGCCTTGCTGGTCGGCTTCACGCCCGAGCTGAAACGCCGACTCGGCGTGCCCGTCGCCGTTTTTTTTCAAGGCGAAGACTCGTTTCTCGACGGCCTACCCGAGCCCTACCGCGCACAGTGCTGGGCCGCCTTAAAACAACATCTCCCGGCAGCCGATGCGCTCATCTCGCCGAGCCACCGTTACGCCGACTACATGAGCCGCCGCCTCGGGCTCGCGCCCACCACCATCGAAGTCGTGCCCAACGGCATTTCCCTCGATGGCTACGCCGCCGGCTCGCCACCCACCGTCCCGACCATCGGCTACCTCGCGCGCATGTGCCGCGAAAAAGGCATCGGGGTACTCGTCGACGCCTTCATGGTTCTCGCGGGCGAGCTCGGCGATTCGCACACCCACCTGAAAATCGCGGGCGCCGCCACCGCCGGCGATCAGCCCTTGATCGCCCGACTGCACCAGCGCCTCGCGGCCGCCGGCCTCACGACGCGCGTCACCTGGCTTCCCAACGTCTCGCGCGAAGAAAAGATCTCCTTTCTTCGCGGCCTGACGCTCTTCTCCGTGCCCACGCTCTACGAAGAAGCCTTCGGCCTCTACGTCGTCGAAGCCATGGCCTGCGGCGTCCCCGTCGTGCAACCGGACTCCGCGTCGTTCCCCGAGATCGTCAACGCCACGGGCGGCGGCGTGTGCGTGCCACCCCAAAATCCCCACGCCTTGGCCCAAGCTTGGCAGCAACTGCTCGCCGACGCG
Source organism: Opitutaceae bacterium (assembly GCA_005799525.1). Taxonomy (GTDB): domain Bacteria; phylum Verrucomicrobiota; class Verrucomicrobiia; order Opitutales; family Opitutaceae; genus GAS368. The sequence continues at coordinate 21,526 of SYGN01000160.1, forward strand.
CCCCGCCGCACCGCCTTGGGCCACGCCGGCCGATTGGGCGTTGAAAAACTCTTCAGTGCCCCGAGCATGAGCGCGAAATTCAGTTTGGTTGCTTGTCGCCTCACCGCGGCGAAGTGACCCCGCCCGCTTCATGGATCTCCCCGAACATTTTCATTTCCGCCACCACCGCATGGTCGAGTTTGCCGACACCGACCTCGCTGGGCTCATGCATTTCGCGAACTTCTTTCGCTTCGTCGAAAGCGCCGAACACGCATTTTTCCGTTCGCTCGGATTCCGGATTCACACCGCCACCGACTCGGCCCACACAGGCTGGCCCCGCCTCGAAGTCACCTGCAAATACCACCGTCCCGCTCGCTTTGAGCAGACCTTGGAGATTTGCCTCCGCGTCGAAGAGGTCCGCACCAGCAGCCTGCGCTATTCGTTTTGGATTCTCGCCGAAGGCGAACCGAAGCACACGCTCATCGCCCACGGCTCGCTCACCATCGTCCACGTGGCCCTCGACACGTCGACGCACGAGATCCGCAAAGCCCCGATCCCGCTCGATCTCCGCGCCAAGCTCGCAGCCCTCGTGACGCCCGTCTGATTTTTCTATCCGGCCTCGCCGCATAAAACTCGCAACATTGCCTGCGAGTTTTATCCGTGGTTTTCAAAAAAATCCGTGGTTAAAAAACCCGCACTCCGCACTTCCCTCTTACTCACATATCACCAAAAAAACATGAACTGGCTAATCTACGCTCTCCTCACCGTCGTAACTTGGGGCCTTTACGGCGTCTATCTCCACAGCGGCCAAATGGCCATGGGCGATCCTATCAATGGCCGCTACAAGGCGTTCCTTTTTGTGGGCATCGCTTACTTCATCATCGCCGTCCTCGCGCCGTTGCTCGTGCTCAAGGTCAACGGCGCCGACTTCAATTTCCCCGCCAAAGGAATTTGGCTGTCGCTCTTCGCCGGCACGCTCGGCGCCATCGGCGCCTTCGGTATTCTCCTCGCCTTCGGATCCAAGGGCACGCCCACCGTCGTCATGGCCATCGTCTTCGCCGCCGCGCCCATCGTGAATGCCGTCGCCGCCACTCTCATGCATCCACCCCGGGGCGGCTTCGGCGCCATCGCCTGGCAATTCTACGCCGGTATTTTACTGGCCGCAGCTGGTGGCTGCCTCGTCAGCCTTTACAAGCCCGCGCCCGCCCCGAAAGCCGCCATGGTGAAAACGGTGCCGCTCGCCGCCGGTCAGCACTGATCCCTCACGTGGCGCTCGCGCAACAGCAACTGGCCGCGCTCAACCGCCTCATCGCCGCGATCGCGCCGACGAATCGCTTCTACCGACCGCGGCTCGCGGCTGCCCACCGGCTCGCCGGCTTCTCGTCCCTCGCGGAATTTTCCGCGCGTATGCCAATCACGACCAAGGACGAGCTCGCCCGCGACCAACTCGCCCATCCGCCCTACGGCACGACGCTCACCTTTCCGCCGAAAACCTACACGCGTTTCCACCAGACGAGCGGCACCAGCGGCCGACCCATCATCTGGCTCGACAACAGCGAGAGCTGGCAATGGCTCCTCGAAAACTGGAAAACGATTTGGCGCAGCGCCGGCGCCCGCGCGGGCGACGCCGTGTTCTTCGCCTTTTCGTTTGGGCCATTTCTCGGTTTCTGGACCGCGTTTGATTCCGCGCAACAGCTCGGCCTCCGCACTATCCCGGCCGGCGGTATGAGCAGCGGCGAGCGACTGCGTTTTCTGATCGCCCAACGGCCGCGCATTCTCTGCTGCACGCCTACCTATGCGCTGCGGCTCATCGATGTGGCGCGGCAGGAAGGCATCGACCTCACGCACTCGGGCGTCGAGCGCGTGATGGTGGCCGGTGAACCCGGTGGCAGCGTCCCAGAGGTTCGTGCCCGCATTGCGCGAGGCTGGCCCGGCGCGCTAGTGGTCGATCACTACGGCATGACCGAAGTCGGCCCGGTCTCCCACGGTTCTCCCGATCAACCGGCTCTCATGCAGGTGATGCACGATCGCTATTTCTGCGAGGTGCTACGCCCTGGCACCCTCCAACCCGCCGCCGCCGGAGAAAGCGGCGAACTCATTTTGACCACGCTCGGCCGCGAAGCCTGTCCGCTGCTGCGCTACCGCACCGGCGACCTCGTGCAACCCGTCGTCCTACCTGGCGACGAGCCCGGTCGTTTTGCACTCGCCGGTGGCATTCTCGGCCGGGCCGACGATATGGTGATCGTGCGCGGCGTGAACCTTTATCCCGCTGCCGTTGACGCCGTCGTGTGCGCCCTCGGCGGTATCCGCGAGTATCAGGTCGAGATCGATCGCCGTACCGCTTTTCCCGAGGTGCGCATCCGCTTCGAGCCGCTCGACGGGACGGCCGATCCCTCCTCCGAATTCGCGCGTCGTCTCCGCAGTGCATTCCATATCCGGATTGAACTTGAGCGCGTGCCTGCCGGCACGTTGCCCACGCACGAATTCAAAGCCCGCCGCTGGAAAATCCTCAGCTGAATCAAACCAGTATGAACAACCACGGACGGCCCCGCCTGCACCCGGATTTAAACCGAAGTTACCGAACGGCAGGTGCGCCTGTCTCCCCGAGTGTTTATCCGTTTCCAGCCGTGGTTAAACTCACCTGCCCTTGCCCGCTCCCATGATTGCCCTGTCCCGCGTATCCAAAATCTACGAGAGCTCCGCCGGCCCCGTCGGCGTTCTGCGTGAGCTCGACCTCACCGTCGCCGCCACCGAGACCGTCGCCATCACCGGTCCATCCGGCAGCGGCAAGACCACGCTCCTCAACCTCCTCGGCGCCCTCGATCAACCGACGTCCGGCACCGTCACCATCGACGGCGTCGCCCTCGGTGGACTTGACCCCGCCGCCGCCGCCCGTTTCCGCAGCCGCTCGATCGGTTTCATTTTCCAACTGCACTACCTCCTGCCGCAGTGCTCCGTCCTAGAAAATGTTTTGGTGCCCCGTCTTGCCGGCGCGTGGACAGAAGCCGCCTCCACTACCCTCGCCCGCGCCGAAGCCCTGCTCGAACAGGTCGGCCTGCGTGATCGGATGACGCACCTGCCGTGGCAGCTTTCCGGCGGCGAACAACTCCGCGCCGCCATCGCCCGCGCGCTCATCAACCAACCCAAAATCATTCTTGCCGACGAACCTACGGGCTCCCTCGACCCAGCCACCGGCGAGCGCATCGCCGACTTGCTCCTGAGCACCCACGCCGGCGCCCGGGCCGCACTCGTCGTCGTGACCCACAATCCCGCCCTCGCGCAGCGGATGCAAAAAACCTACCGCCTAGAAGCCGGCCGGCTCGTGTCCTGAGTCCGCACGACTCGTCGCCACCATGAACGCGTTTCACTACGTCCTCCGCAGTGTCGCGCACTATCGCGCCGCCTATCTCGGTGTGCTCGCCGGCGCCGTCCTCGGCGCCACCGTTTTACTCGGCGCGCTCTTCGCCGGCGATTCCGTCGCCGCGTCACTCCGGCGCATCGGCGAACAACGTATCGGCCGCACCACCCACGTCCTCGCCTCCGGTGACCGCTTTTTCCGCCAAGCCCTCGCCGACGATCTCGCCACCGCCGCCAGCGCCCAAACCGCGCCCGCTCTCATCGCCCGCGGCACCGCGACCAATCCCACCACCCGCAGCTCAATCAACCAAGTTCAACTCGTCGGCGTAACCCCCGCCTTTTGGTCGTTCGCACCGGGGCCTAACGCCCTCACTCCGACCCTCGCTGCCGCGCAATCCGCAATCGCCCTCAACGACACCCTCGCCCGCCGCCTCCAAGTCACCGTCGGCGACACCGTGGTCGTGCGCCTGCAAAAACCTGGCGTCCTCGCCGGCAACGCTCCCATCGCTGGTGCCGAGGCGAAACTCGAAACCCTCCGCTGCAAAGTCGCCGCCATCGTCGGCGATGCATCGTTCGGTCGTTTCAATCTCCAGGCCACGCAAATGGCAGCCTCCACCATTTTCCTTCCGATCGAATTATTGCAGGAAGCATTCAAACGCCCCGGGCGCGCCAACCTGATTCTCCTCGAGACTACGGCCACACTTCCACTGCCCGCACTTCAACTTCAACTGAGCCGCGTCCTGCGGCTCCTTGACTATGGGCTCACCCTAAAGTGGCGCGAGCAACCGGCCGCCTTCGAGCTCGCCTCCGAACGCATCTTCCTCGATCCGGAAATCGTCGAGACCGTTATGCGCACGTTACCGGCCGCGCAACCAGCCATCACCTACCTCGTCAACGAACTGCGCATCGACGATCGCACTACGCCGTATTCGGTCGCCACTGCCACGAACGCCACCGCCGCTCCATTTCTCCCCGCCGACCTCGGCCCGCGCGAGATCGTGCTCAATCAGTGGCTCGCAGATGATTTGCAGGCGAAGGCAGGCGACGAAGTTCGCGTCACCTATTTCCAAGTCGGCCCGGCCGACACGCTCATTGAACAACACACCGCCTTTTGCGTCCGCACGATCATTCCGCTCTCGGGTCTCGCCGCCGACCGCGCGTGGATGCCCGACTTCCCCGGCATCAGCGACGCCAAGAACCAAAGCGATTGGGATTCCGGCCTGCCTTTGAAACTCGAGCGCATCCGCCCGCACGACGAAAAATACTGGGACGATTACCGCGGCGCCCCCAAAGCTTTTTTCTCCCTCGCCGCCGGCCGCGAAATGTGGGCCACACGTTGGGGCACCCTCACCGCCCTCCGCCTGCCCCATCCATCGGCGCTGGCCGCGGACGAACTCGAGCGCACGCTCCTCGGCGCGCTCTGGCCCGAGATGAATCAGCTCCTCCTGCGCAACGTCCGCACGAGCGCGCAGGACGCCGCCAAATCCGCCGTTGATTTCGGCGGGCTCTTCCTCGGCATGAGTTTCTTTCTCATTCTCGCCGCGCTCGGACTCGTCGCGATGTTGTTTCAACTCTGCTTGCTCCAGCGCAACCGCGAGGACGCCCTCCTCGGCGCCGTTGGCCTGCCCGCGCGCCAAATCCTCCGCTGGCGTCTGGCCGAGGGCACCGTGGTGCTCCTCGTCGCCGCAGCCCTCGGCCTACCCCTCGCCGCACTCTACACGCAGGGCATTCTACGTTTCCTCGAAACCATTTGGACCGACACCGGCGGGGCGGCGACCTTCGCGTTCGCCGCGCAACCGACGAGCATCGCCATCGGTATCAGCGTCTTCGTGACGTGTTCGCTCGGCGCCATCTGGCTGGCCGTGCGTCGCCAAGCGCACACGACGCTTTCGATCCGACTCGCCGCGCACACCGAAGCCACCGTCGCTCCCGAAAAAATCCTCCGCCGTTCGCTCATCCTCGCCGCCAGCTCTGCCTTCGCTGCGGTCATCGCCGTCGGTCTTTCCGGCCGCGCCCTGTCCGCCCAGGGCGCATTTTATCTCGCGGGTTTCGCCTTCCTCGCGACCGGCCTCGCGTTGTGCCGGGCCTCGCTCGCGCGCCCACCGACCATCCACCGCGACACGCCCCTCGACGCCGCGTATTTCGGCACCCTCAACCTCAAGGCCCGCCGTTCGCGAAACCTCACCGTCGTCGGTCTGATCGCGACCGCCGTTTTCATGGTGCTCTCCGTCGCTTCGTTTCGGAAACACGTCGGCTCCGAATGGCTCGCACGCTCCAGCGGCACCGGCGGCTTCGCACTTCAAGTAGAAACCACCGTCGCTCAAAACCACCCGCGCGACGGCAAGGCGAAGGGCTTCGAAATTTTCGAAAAACACGCCGCCGACCTTGGCGAGATCGTCCCGCTGCGCGTCGGCGCGGGCGACAACGTGAACTGCTTCAATCTCAACACCACTCTCCAGCCGCGCCTCCTCGCCGTGGACGCGGCGCAGCTCGCCGCCCGTGGCGCGTTTCCCGTCAAGCCTAGCGCCGATTGGGCCGCCCTGCGCACACTCACCGCGACGGGCGCCATCCCCGCCCTCGTCGATGCCACTACCATGATGTGGGCCCTCAAGCGCAAGGTCGGAGACGTTCTCGCGTACACCGACGAAAACGGCCGCGCGTTCGACGTGCAGATCGTTGGCGCGATGCCCGACTCAATTTTCCAAGGGAGCCTGATCGTCGACGAAACGCTCTTCCTGAAGAAATTCCCCTCCAACGCCGGTTATTCGCTCTTCCTCCTCGATGCGAAGTCTGTAGATCCGACCGCGATCGTTGGCCTCCGCAACCGCCTGACGAACGCGACGACGGACGCCGGCGGAAAAGTGGAACTCACCCGCGATGCGCTCATGGCCTTCCACCAAATCGAGAATACCTACATTGCGATCTTCAACGTCCTCGGTGCGCTCGGCGTCGTGCTGGGCAGCCTGGGCCTCGCCATCGTCGTCGCGCGCAATCTCCGCGAACGTCGCGGCGAGTTTGCCGTGCTTACCGCCATCGGGCTCCCGCGCGCCGTGCTCGCAAAAATGGTCTTCGCCGAATTCGGCCGACTCGTGCTCTGGGGCCTCGCCGTCGGCGCCTGCGCCTCGCTCGTCGCCATCTGGCCCAGCCTCAACGCACTCCCCGCCCTGCCGACCCTCGTGCTCACCGCCGCGATGCTCACGGGCATCGCGCTGCTCAACCTCGCGAGCGGTTGGCTCATCTTCCGCTGGTCGCTGCGCGATCTCCGGCCGAGTGCGGCAATGGCAGCGGGTTAAGTGCGGGGCCGATCGTGACGAGAAAAAACGCCCGGAAGCGCCTTCAGCCGCTAAGTTCGCCAGTCATAGAGTCACCCCAAAACCAAGGCCCGGGCCGTTCGACTTCGTTACCGTGGCCAGGGGAGCCTTGCCCTCAGGCCCGAATAGATCATTCCCTTCACCATGCCACAGACCGCCTTCATCCGCACGCGCATTGATCCGCGCCGCAAAGCTCGGGCCGAGAAAATCCTCAACAAGCTCGGCGTTAGCCCCACCCAAGCTATCACCATGCTTTACGCGCAGATCGAGTTGCGCAAAGCCATCCCCTTCCCGCTCAACCTCGACGACAACCACTCCGTGGCGGCACCCATCGAGCACGTGGCCCACGTTTGGGATCAACTCGACCACGAGGACTACTCGCATCTCGCCAAGTCGTGAACCCGAAGCCTGGCGAAATTTACCTCGTGGACTTGGGTATGGTCGCCAAGGTGCGTCCCGCTGTGGGGGTTTCTCGTGATGACCCCGACAGCCCGCGAGCCCTGTCCATCTTCGTCCCGCTGACTACAGAAAACCGGGGCTCCGACTTCGAGGTCTCGCTCGGCAAGCCGCGGTTTCTCAACAAGGATTCGTGGGCCAACGTCCAAGGCTGATGTCCGTCGGTCACGAGCGCATCATCAGACGGATCTTTCTTTTCAGCGCCGATGGAATTTTGCCGAGGTCCGGTGCCGTCATTTGGGAGGAGAAACGCGCCCCCGGCGGGGCTGCGTGAGACGGCGTTTGACGGGCTTTTTTAGGGACAACTTGGGTACCCGTAGGGTCGGCAGCACCCTGAGGATTTCTTGCTGGGCGTCGACGTAGGAGTCCGGCAGGCGCCACACGGCGAGCGTGGGCTCCCCAAGGCCGATGAGGCGGACACCGTGCAGGCGCGCGATGGCGTCGGTGACCGTGAGCCCCAGCGGTGCGACGCGCCGATCCAGTTCGCGGACGAGTTTCAAGGCGAGCATTGTCACCAAGGCGTGGCCCTCGGTGCGCTCGGCGTTGCGGAGGAAAATCGGCCGCAACTCCAACTGGCCCGTTTTCATCGTGCGGAAGTCGCGCTCGATGTCGGTCAAGTTCATGTAGCGCGCATGCACGGTGCGCGCGTCCGCGGCGGCCGCCGGCAGGTCCGTTTCCAAGACATAGCAACCATCCAACAGTGCGAGCTGCGTCTCGACCGCCGGATCCTTGAGCAAGGTCACCGCCCGATCCGAAACCTGCAGCTGCAGCCACGACGCAAATCCATAGTGCTCCAGCCAGCCCTGCGCCTGTTTGCGCAGCGTCTCGACTTTGGCCCGGGGTTTTTCCATCAGCCGCGTGTTGCCGGCGGCCAGCCGCTGCTCGATCCGCCGGCACTGATCGAGCCGGCGCTGCCGCTCCCGGTCGCGGGTCGCCGGATTGCAGCGCAGGATCAACCGGCGGCCCTCGTGCTCGAGCGCGAGCGGCTCTTCGTCGAACAGCTCCGGGGTCAGCACTTTTTTGCCCAGGAGCTTGCGGATCTGCGGATTGGTCAACGCCGTCACATACCTGAACCCCGCTTCGCCCAGCGCTTCCTTGCCCAGTCGCTTGATCATCCCGCGATCGCCCACCACGACGATGTCTTTGGCGTCGAAGCGCAGGCGCAATTTTTCCACCGTCGGGAGAAAAGTTTTCGGATCGCTCGTGTTGCCCGGATACAACTGAATCGACAGTGGCTCGCCGCTCGCCGCGGCCAGCAGTCCCGCCACGACCTGTTTCTTATAGCGTTTGCCGTCGCGATTGTAACCGTGGGCCGCGAGTTCGTTGCACTGGCCTTCAAAATAGGAGGACGTGACGTCGTATAAAAAAACCGCGCCCGGTTCGATCTTCGGCGCCAGCGCCTGCTCGATGCGTTCCTGATGGACCTGCAGCCAGTCCAAGGCGGCGTATAAATCGTCCTCGTCGAAAGTCTCCAGGCCCAGCACCTCGGCGACCGCGTGGTCCTCGGCCCAGCGCACCGCCGCCAGCCGGCTGCCCTGCCGCGCGACGCGGGCGTAGATGAGGAACAACGCCAGCTTCGCCAGGCGATCCGAACCCAAGGCCGCGATCAGCCCCACTTCGCCCGCCAGCGCGTGCAGGCCGGCCAGCACCCCGTAACACGGGCCCATCCGGACCTGCGGTGCCTCGCCCGTCGGGAGTTTTCCCTGGCAATACTGTTCGATCAAGGCGACCAACGGCTCCGGCAGACGCGACAGGTTGGCCAAGGTGTGATGCACCACTCGCGTCCTGACCGGCGCGTCTTTGGCCGGGCGGCCCGGCGGACGTATCACCGGTTCCCTTACGCCCTCCACCAGCAACACCGAGTGGTAGGTCTTGCCGCCCTGGCGGCTGCGGTTGCGCTTGATGAACATGACCCGACGCTGGGGCCGGCGGCGCCGGGCCGCAAGGTTTAATACCGTAA
>SYGN01000161.1 GCA_005799525.1 Opitutaceae bacterium
GAAGAGGCACAGCGCGACGAATGGCACCGCCGTCGGATGGTTGGTTTCGACGAAATCCATCAGTTCCTGCGCTTGGGTTGCGGTGAGTTTTTGCGCGCCGCCGCGGCGGCGGCGAACCCGATGGGCAGGAATTTTGGTCAGCGGATTCTCAGCGATCCAATCGCGTTGCTGGGCGAATTTGAGGAAGCCCGAGAGCACGCCGCGGCGATTGTTGTAGGTCTTGCGTGAGGCGCGGCCGAATTCGAAATACGCCACCAGCCGGACGGGCGTGAGCTCCGACACCGTGGCGGCCGGGCAGCGCTTGGGCAGCCGGTTCATTTCGCGGCGTAGGCGCACGAGGTACGGATCGGAAATGAGGTCTTGCTCAAGTTCGTGCTCCTTGAGCGCGATGTAGTCCGCGATGGCTTCGGTGAGTGCCTTTCGGCAGGTGGCTTCGCGCTCGTTCGCCAGTGTTACACTGACGCACGATGAAAGCGACCGTCCGTGCTCGGAAATTTGGCGAAAGACAGCCTCGGCCTCGCGGACCTGGTCCCCAGTGAGGCAGGTCGTGATCGCCCGCAGGTTCGAGGCGAGATGGAGGGCCTTGATTTCAAGGCCGCCTGGGTCTTGAAGTTGCGGCGGATGCGGACGCCGTTGAGGTGACCGTGGACTCGCCATGAGAAAACGCCGTTTCGATTTTTGAACCGGCGGACGCTGAACGATTGGTTGAGCATGCTGAGGTTGCCACGTCAACCTGGCAAATCTGCTGTCTGCTTTTCGCTCTCAGAGGTAAAAACTGGCGGAGAGGGAGGGATTATAACCCTCGGTGCCCTTTCGAGCACACGCGCTTTCCAAGCGCGCGCATTCGACCACTCTGCCACCTCTCCAGGTGTCTGACTGACCCATAAAAACCGAGTCCGTCATCGGTCAAGGGGTGGAAGAAAGGCCGCCCCTCTAACCGGGTCAACGAGGAATTCGCGTCACTTTTTCGCAGCCACTCCCGCCGCCGTGGGGCCGTTACCGTTGACGTTGGCGTTGCGGCTGGACTGCCCTTGGACGCCGCATACTTCCTTGGCCCGTCGTTTTCGCTGCCGCGCAGGGCGTGTTGCTTGTTTTCAAGAAGCCCGGGGCGATTCCACCCATGCGTCCTGTCCGTTTCTGACACTCCAACCCTGCGCGCAGAGCGGAGCACGAAGCGAGTCAGCCGCCCAGTGAGCGCGCTCCAGACCGACGCGATTCCACTATCGCCAAGCCCCCCGGAGGAACGACTAGTCTCTCCGCGCAATCCTTTCGCTTCCGTGCATTTCAGTTTCTTCAAACTCCTCGGGGTCCTCTTTCTCCTCCTCACGCTGTTCATCGCGTGGCGCACGCGCCGTGATATCGCGAACGGAGAAACGCAATGGGGCCGCGCTCTCTTCCACCGCTCCGCCCCGCTCCGGCGCGCCGAATCCCCGCTGCGCTACTGGCTCGCGACGTTGCTCAACGTCGTGGTCGTGCTCCTCTTTGCCCTCGCGGCCGTCTTCATTCTGCGCGTAGGCGTGCTGCGCCTATCGGGCCGCTGAGGAGGATCCCGGAGGTTTCGCCATCGGCAAGCCGACGCCGTAGGTACCCGGAAGCGCATCGGGCAAGTGCTCACGATTTATTTCCGGGAGGTCCAGACAGATCCTGACCCACCTGTGTATCAAGGAGCACGGGTGGAAGCAGGAGGATTTCGGGGCTGAAGTGAGGAGCGCGAAGAGCGAGGAGATCGGCGGGAGAGAGGTTGCCGCGAGAGCGGTTCTTACGAGCGAAGTTGACGAAGTGTTGGTAGGTGGTGATGGCGGCGAGGAAGCGGGCCGAGTCGCGAAAAGATTCCCGGTCGAAGAATTCGGGTTCGATGGTGGCGTGGCTGGATTCAACGTTGGCGTTGGGGTGGGCGGGCGGGTTGAAGCGGTGGACCGCGCCGACGGCAGCTCAGCTTCACCACCTGGAGCGCCCGGCTCCCACTTTTTCCCAACAGGTGCGGACGGCTCCGGCCAGGCCCCAAGCGGCCTGGCCTCCGCCGCCCACACCTATTGTTGCACCCACTTCACCCCTCGAGTTCCCAGCACACGTAGTTCGATCATCTTTAGCTTTGTGTAAGTTTTGGCTTTGCCCGGGTCAGTATGTCTATGGATCTCCACGGATCTTGGCTTGGCGAACGACCTGCGGCGGCCTACAGCTTCCGGGATGAAACTATTCCCCTGGAAGAACACGGCGGCGGTATTGGCGATCTTAAGCGGTGCAGCGGCGATCGCGACGGCGGCGCCGGTGCCGGTATATTTCGGCACGGGCGGGCCCGGCGCGAAGGGGATTTACCACGCGACGTTCGATTCCGCGAACGGCAAGTTCACCGCGGCCGAGCTCGCAGTCGAAGTCGGTTCGCCCGGTTTCCTCGCGCTACATCCGGCCGGCGACAAGCTTTACGCCGTGGCTAATTTTCCGGGCGGGCCCGGCGCGATCGGTTACAAGATTGGCGCGGGCGGCGCGCTGGAAGTCATCAATTCTTCGCCGACCGGCGACGGTGGCGGTGCGCATATCGCGGTGCATCCGTCGGGAAAGTTTCTCCTCACCGCGCAGTACGGCAATGGCTCGACGGCGTTCTTCCCCCTCGATGCGGAGGGCAGGCTCGGGACGGCGCAGGTGATCAAACATCAGGGTGGGTCCGGCGTGGTGAAGCCCGTGCAGGAAAAACCGCACGCGCACTGGACGGGATTTTCGCCCGATGGCCGCTTCGCGCTCGTGCCGGATCTCGGGCTCGACGGTATTGTGATTTACCGGATCGACCTCGCGAAACCCGCGATTGAGCGCCACGGCTTCGCAGCGTCGGTGCCGGGCGGCGGGCCGCGCCACCTGCGTTTTTCTCCGGATGGAAAGTTCATCTATCTGCTCAACGAGCTGTCGCTCTCCGTAACGACCTTTGCGTGGGACGCCGCGGCCGGCACCGCCCAGCAGCTCGCGAATGTCCCGTCGCTGAGTGCGGAAGTGAAAGCCAAGGAAACGCACAATTCCGGCGCGGAGATCCTCGTGCATCCGAGCGGCCGCTTCGTTTATTTTTCGAATCGCGGCAACGATAGCGTGACGGTCTTCCGCGCCGACCCGGCGACGTCGGCCGTACAGGTTATCCAAGTACAGCCCGTGCGCGGGGCGTTCCCACGCAATATCGCGCTCTCGCCCGATGCGGGCTGGCTGCTCGCGGCCGGGGCCGATTCGAACACGGTAGCCGCGCACAAAGTGAATCCCACGACCGGCGAACTGACTTATCAGACCAAGGGCGTGATCAACGTGCCGGCGCCGATCTGCATTTTGTTTGTGACGCGATAGGCCCAAGGGGCCGAGGGTACTCCGCCCGTTGGGTCGCGGTTGGCGCGACGAGGATTGGTTTAGAGGTGAAGCGGGGTATAACCGGAAGTGCAGTCAGCGCCGCGCGCCGGGCGCGGCACGGGCGTCTGCCCCCGTGAGCGAGGTGGCATCTTGCCCACTCGCCCCCGCCTCCATCGGTGGGACGCCCCCGCACCTTCAATCTCTGACGGCACTTCCAGCTATACCCACACGCGGCGGCACGCCGATATTTTCGTTAGATTTCTACCCTCACTCGTGCATGGTTTCGGTCGGCTCCGCGACAGCCTCCTGCCGAATCCACCATCAGCTATCCATCAACTCCGATCACCCCCGTGAACTCCATCCGATTCCCCGCCTTGATCGCGCGCGCTGGGGGCGCGCTGCTGTTTGCCACTGTGTCGTTCGCCCAGACTCCCGCTACCGACCCGCTGACGCTGGCGAAATACGACACCAATAAAAACGGCCGCCTCGATCCCGAGGAAGTCGCCGCCATGCAGGCGGCGCTGGGAACCCCGGCCGTCATCGACAACAAGTCCGCCGACCAGCCGGTCATTTTATCCCCGTTCGAAGTGGTGTCACAGGATCGCGGTTACTACGCGTCGAGCACAATGTCTGGCACGCGGCTCAACTCAAAGGTTGAGGATCTGGCTTCGTCCATCTCGGTCGTCACGAAGGAGCAGATGTCCGACTTTGCGATGCTCGATATCAACGACATCTTCCTTTACGAGGCGGGCACGGAGGGCACCGGCACCTACACGCAGTTCGAGGTCGACCGCAACGGAAGCCCGACTGACAACTCGCTCAACCCGCAGGGATCGAACCGCGTGCGCGGGGTCGGCGCCGCGAACCTCTCCTTCGCCAACTTCGAGACGAGTGGCCGGATGCCGATCGACCCTTCGGTGCTCGACGCCGTGGAAATCAGCCGCGGGCCCAACTCGACGGTGTTCGGCCTCGGCGCCGCCGCCGGCACGGTGAACATGGCGCCCGCCTCGGCGAACCTCACCCGCGATCGTTCGCAGACGAGCATGCGCTGGGACAGCTTCGCCGGCTATCGTGCGAGCCTGGATATCAACCGCGTGTTGTGGCGCAACAAACTCGGGGTGCGCGGCAACGCCGTCTTCCAGCACGATGGCTACGTCCGCAAGCCCTCCGGCACCGACACCAAGCGGTTCAACACCATGATCCGCTACCAGCCCTTCAAACGCACGACGCTCACGGCCTCGCATTTCTACTTTCACATCACGGGCAACCGGCCCAACACCACGCCGCCACGCGACGCGATCACCGGCTGGATCAAGGCGGGTATGCCCACGTGGGACCCCGTCACCACGACGGCGAAAATCAACGGCGTGCGCGTGCCCGGCACATTTACGGCGTCGACATTGCCGGTCTATTTCACGAGCGCCAGTATCCGCGACCAGTCCGCACTGTTCATTAATACCGACGGTTCGATCGGCTATTGGGGGCCGGGACGCACGAGCAGCACGGCGACGCCGGAAGGTCGCAACCAGAACATCGTCTTCGTTAACACCACGCCGGAACAGATTCGCGCGACCCAGCCGCTGTTCTCGAGCGATCCCTCGGTCACCAGCAAATCGATCTACGACTGGGAGCACGTCAATTTGGCCGCGATGAACCGGATCAACGAAACGACGCTCATGACGCACCTGCAGATCGAGCAGATTTTCCTCGAGACGAGGCGGCACTTGCTCGCGCTACAGACGGGCTATTTTCGCGAGGCGTCGCGGCGTGACAATCGCGCGCTCTACGGCACCGCGGGCAGCTCCGGGGCGACCGGTTTCCTGCACATCGACGCCAACGAGCGGATGGTTGACGGCAGTCCGAACCCCTTTTTCCAGCGGCCCTATCTCGGCTTCTGGAACTCGAAGGGCATCTCGGGCGGCCCCTCCGAGCGCGAGACGTATCGCGCCCAACTTGCCTACCGGATCGACCTGCGTCAGGAAAAAAGCCCCCTGCGCTGGGCCGGCATGCAGCAACTTCTCGGATACGGCGAATACAAGGCGAACCGCTCGCGCTCGACGATCTGGCGCGACATGCTCGTCTCGCCCCATGCGTGGAATCCCACGCGCACGGGCACGTCCACCAATTTTGCCCCGCTCAATACCGCCTTCACCCATTACCGGTACTACGTGGGCGACAACCAGGGCTTCAACGCCGACCAGGGGCCGCGCGATTTCGCGCCCGGCATCTATCCGTATCGCTGGGGTGGCTGGACTAATCCGGGCGCGGCCAACGCCACGCCAAATTTCGTCACCGAGCAGGCCAAGCTGGCCCCCGATTTCTGGTTCGATTCGACGAGCACCTGGGACAAGGCGATCCTGAGAACCGGCGGTGTGGTTCTGCAAAGCCACCTCCTCAGCGATCGCATCGTGTCGACCTTTGGTTTCCGCCAGGACGCGCGCGACCAGCGGCAGCGCGGCACCCCGCTGTTTCGCGCGCTGCCGGACAATACCGTCGTGCTCGACTACGACTCTACGTTTAACCTCAACCCCGCCGACTGGGTGCATGCCGAGGGCAAGACGAAGACCGCGGGCGTCGTCGTGAAGCCCCTGCGGTGGCTGAATTTCCACTACAACCAGTCCGACAGCTTCCAGCCGCAGGGCTACGCGGTCGGGCTTTACCTCGGGCCGTTGCCCGACCCGACGGGGCACGGCAATGACTACGGCTTCTCGCTGAATCTGTTCGGCGGCAAGCTCGTCCTGCGGGCGAACAAATATGAGACCACGCAGATCAACTCGCGCAACGGCAGCGCGCGGATCATCGCGCAACGCGTGCGCAACCTCGATTTCGATTCTCCCAACGGCAACCAGTTCTTCAATCTGGCGACCCGGGCCACCGCGTGGGTGACAAATGCCGCCGCCATGCAGGGCCGCACGCTCACGAGCGATCAGATAAACCAGGAAGTCGCGCGCGTCACGAAACTCGATGTGGCGTTCTTCACCCGACCGGAAGCGCGCGATGTGCAGAACGAGCTCGTTGCCGAAACCCAGGACGTCACCGCCAAGGGCGTCGAGGTCGAGGTGCACTGGAATCCGACGGCGTTTTGGACGACGAAGTTCAACGTCACCAAGCAGGAATCCATCGACTCGAAGCTCGCGCCGGCCGTCACGCAATGGATCAATGAGCGCCTACCGATCTGGCAGAGCATAATCGACCCGGAGATTAATCGTCCTTGGTGGACCGAGCGCTACAACGGCACCAATTCGCCGTCCCAGTTTTTCGCCAGCAGCGTGAAGACGCCGTATGACGTCGCGGTCGCCAACCAAGGCAAGAGCCGTCCGCAGATTCGGAAATATCGCATGAACCTGAGCACGAGCTATCGGCTCGCCGGCCTAGGCTTCGACCGTGAGTGGATCAAACGCTTCACCCTCGGCGGCGCGCTGCGCTGGGAAGACAAGGCCGCGATCGGCTACTACGGCGTCGAGCAGTTCCCCGCCGTGATCACGACACTCGATCCGAACCGGCCGATTTACGACCAGCAGCGGCTGTATCTGGATGCCTTCGCGAGCTACCGGCTGAAGCTCATCAAAAAAATCAACACCACCCTCCAGCTCAACGTCCGCAACATCCAGGAGAACGGGCGCCTCCAGCCGATCAGCGCTTTTCCGGATGGCACGCCCAACGCCTATCGGATCGTCGATCCGCGGCAGTTCATTTTAAGCGCGACGTTCGATCTCTGAGCGCGCTTCGAAACAGGTAGAGCGGACCGAAAGGGCGGGCCGACCGAAAGGTAAAGGGGACCGACAGCAAGAGGGGACCGAAAGGTAGGAGCCCGCTTGCGGGAGATTCAGCGTGACCGCAGCCCCCCCCGTATCCCATCGCCCGCCAGCGAGCGACTACCTCGGGCCCTTTTTCAACGCCCTCTGGATCCGACTCACAACGCAAACATCCGGTCCATCCGCTGGATCATGTCGCGGGCGGTTTCCACATCCGCGGCCTGATTGCCCGGTTGCTCGGTGATCGCCCAGCCCGTGTAGCCAACTTTGTCCAAGGCCGCCATCACGGCGGGCCAGTGTGTGCCGCCCTCGAGCAGCTTCGGCCGCACGGCTGCGCCCTTGACCGCGGGATCGGCGGGCTGCGCGGCGTAGTCCTTGATGTGCAGCCGCAAAATGCGGGTGCCGATGACCTGAATCCATTTCTCCGCGACGGGACCACGACGGCCCACGTTGCCGATATCAAAATGCCAGCCCACCCACTCGCTATTGATCGCGTCGAGATATTCGACGGCCTGCTCTGGCGTGAGAATGAAATCGTTGCCGACATTCTCGATCGCGATCTTTACGCCAAGCTCCTTCGCCAAGGGGATCGCTTTTTTGATCTCCACGATCGAACGTTCGAAACACTGCTGATAGCTGACGCCGTCGCGGGCGACGCCCGGGACGAGAAGCACGCTCGTTGCTCCGTAGGCGTGGGCGTCGTGCAAGCTGTGGAGGAGCCCGTCGAGCCCCAGCTTGCGGGTGGCCTCGTCGGGCGCGGACAGCGGCTTCACCCAGTGAATGTGGTCGCACACGCTCGCGGCCTTTAGCCCAGTGGCCTTGAACGCGGCGATCACCTCGTCGCGGTTCATCGCGCCCATCGGTTCCACGCCCTCGAACCCCGCCGCCTTCATGGCCTGAAACTTTTCGAGCACGGTGCCCTTCACGCCGATGGTGGAATACATGATCGCCTTGCGGAGAGGGCGCTTTGGCGCAGCCGAGGCGAACGGCACGAACGTCGCTGCCGCAGCGGCGCTCGCGGAGATTTCAAGGAAAGCGCGGCGGTTCATAAAAGGCGGAAGTTGCGAACTGGGGGTTGCGGGCCGGAGGGCAGTCGTTCGTCGGGCGATGAAGCTGGCGATTGAACGCTCAGCTTTCCACGAGGACGCGTTACGCCTTCAAAATCCCCTCCCACCCTTTGCGATAGGCGGGACGTTTGATGAACGGCGCGGCGGTCGGCGCGTTGGTTGCCCGTAGATTTGCGTAATCCCACTCGATCTTTTTGCCGGTGCGGTAGGCCACGTTGCCGAGGTGATTAGCCTCGGTGGTCCAGGCGGAATACTGAAAGTTCGAGCCGGGCACCGGACCATAGCCTTTCGCATAGTTGACCCACTCGACCCAGTGACCGGGCGAGCGCGGCAACGTCGGAGGCGGCGCGATGAAGTCCTTGAAGCGCTCCTCGGGCAGCAGCTTGCCGTCCCCAAGCAACATTCCTTTGTCGCCCATAAACACGCACGAGCGGTTCCCCCACGCCGGAATCCAGCCCGGCGGTTTGCTGTCACCCTGGTGCCATACGAGCTTCAGCGCGGGTTGCGCACCCGCCGCCGGAAACTGGAAGGTCGCCATCAACGTGGCCGGCGCGAGTTCCGGATGAGGCACGGGCACATTCGGCGAGACGGCTTCGATCGTGGCCGGCGCCAACACCCGCCCGCCCTTGCCGTCCGGCCGCCAGAGGTCGAGCACCGTGAACGGCACGTCGTTATCGTGGCTGCCGAGGTCGCTCATCGTGCCATTGCCGAACTCCCACCAGCGATACCAGCGCGGCCCCGGGAAATACGTCGCATGGAAGGGCCGCGCCGGCGCGGGGCCGGTCCAGAGATCCCAGTTCATATTCGCCGGGATCGGCATCTCTTCTTTGAAACGATCCACGATCGGGAGGCCGTTGTAAAACCCGTGCGGCTTGTCGAATTTTTCAGCCGACGCAGCGTCCTGGAGTCCCCAAGCGCGATCCGCCCAGACGTGGACCTCGCGCACCGGGCCGATGACACCGGTGTTCAAGATTTCCTTGATCGTGCGCCGCATGGGCGAGGCGTGACCCTGATTGCCCATCTGCGTGGAGAGCTTCGGGGACTGCGCGGCCGTCTCACGGATGAGGCGCGTCTCCCAGATATTGTAGGCGAGCGGCTTCTCGCAATAGACGTGCTTGCCTTGCGTGAGTGCGAGCCACGTGGCGAACACGTGCGTGTGCTCCGCAGTGGAAACGACGACGGCGTCAAAATCGTTCGGACGGTCGAAGACCCGCCGGAGATCGGTGAACTTCTTCGCCTGCGGGTAACGCTGCGCCGCAGAGTCGATGGCAACCTGGTTGATATCGCAGAGCACCGTGACGTTTTCGTCGGGATGCGGCCCCGCCGCCGGCTCCGGGACCGCTCCCTTGCCACCCTTCTTACCTCCGACGGCGGTGCCGCGCCCCGGCACGATCGTGAGCTCGTTCAAGCTCGTATTGCCGCGGCCACCACAGCCGATAAACGCGATGTTTAACTTGCTGTTGAGATTTTGGCCGCGGAGGAAGACCGGCCCTCCGGCGATGACTCCGGCGGTGGCGAGGGTCCGGCCGACAAACTCGCGCCGCGTCAGCGTCTGGGGTGGGGTCGAAGTCTTGGGTGTTTTCATGGGGTAAATGATAGGGGAAACGAAACGCAGCAGGAGATGCTGGGTTCAGCGGGCATCGCTGGACCCTCGGCGATCAAAAAAGGAGGTCTTTGACAACGTGCCCGCGCACATCCGTAAGCCGGAAATCGCGGCCGTCGTGGCGGAAGGTGAGCTTCTCGTGATCGAGGCCGAGTTGATGGAGAATCGTCGCGTGGAGGTCGTGCATGTGGACCTTGTTCTCGATCGCGAAGTGACCGAAGTCATCCGTCGCGCCATACGCGAAGCCGGGCTTGAAGCCGCCGCCGGCGAGCACCACCGAAAATCCGGTGGGGTTGTGGTCGCGGCCCGTGCCGTTTTTCTCGGCGTAAGGTGTGCGACCAAATTCGCTGCCCCACCACACGATGGTGTCTTCGAGCAGGCCGCGCGCCTTCAAATCTTGGAGCAGACCGGCGACGGGTTTGTCCACGCGCAGGGCGTGGTCTTTGTGCTTCGGCAAATTGGAATGCTGGTCCCATGCCGGGTTGTTGGTGTTGTCCGAATAGTTGACCTGGATGTAGCGCACGCCGGACTCAGCGAGACGCCGCGCTTGGAGGCACTGGCGGCCGTAGTCATCGGTCGGCTCCTCGCCGATGCCGTAGAGCGCGAGCGTCGCGGCCGACTCCTTGGTGAGATCGAGCGCGTCGGGCGCATGGTTCTGCAAGCGCCACGCGAGCTCGTAGGAATTTGCGACCGCCTCGAGCTCGTAGTCGCCGGGTTTCGCGCGGAGCTGCTCCTCGTTGAGCGCGCGCACGAGATCGAACTGCCGCTGTTGCTCGGCGGCGGTGAGGCTGGGGTTGCGCACGTTGCGCAGGCCGGCCTCGATCGCCTTCTGCCCGGCGCGGCCGATCGCGGTACCCTGATAAACGGCGGGGAGAAACGCACTGCCGTAGTTGCGCGGTCCGCCGTTGGCGAGCGTCGGACTCAGCGAGACAAACGCCGGCAAATTTTCGCTCTCCGAGCCGAGACCGTAGGTGACCCACGAGCCCATCGAGGGGCGGATGAGATTGGTGGAGCCGGTGTGGAGAAACAGCGTCGCGGGCCCGTGCGCCACGCCCTCCGTGTGCATCGAGCGCACAACGCAGTAATCGTCGGCCAGCTCCGCCATGTGCGGAAACAGATCCGAGACCCAGCGTCCGCTCTGCCCGCGCTGCTTGAAATCCCACATTGGCTTCATCACGCGGCCTGTCGCGCCGACCCCGGTCTTCGCGATCGCGCGCTGGTCGAGGAAGTCCATCATCTTGCCGTCGTGCTCGTAGAGCTTGGGCTTGTAGTCAAAGCTGTCGAGGTGGCTCACGCCGCCGCCCATGAAGAGGAAGATCACGCGCTTCGCCCGCGGGCGCAGATGGCCCGCCTTGGCGACGAGGGGATTGGCCGCACTGCGTGCGGCGCCCTGCGCGGCGAGCCCGGCAAATGCCATGTAGCCGAAACCGCACGCGAGCTGTTGCAGGGCCTGACGACGGGAGAGGAAGGGATTCGGGTTCATGGGAAAACGGGGTTGGGCTCAGTCAGAACGATTCAGAAATTAACCAAGTTAAAAATCAGGGTTCGAGTGTAATCAGTGGGAGCATCACTCGAGATAACGGAAATCCACGCAGGCGAAAAGCGACTGGTGCAACTGCGCCCACGCGTCGGCCCGCGCGGCCTCGCCGGTACCTTCGCTGCTCGCGCCACTCACAAACTGCAGCGCCAGCGCGCGCTCCTTCGGCGTCGGCACGCGCCCGAGAGCGACGCGATAAGCACGATCAAGCCGCGCGGTATCGTCGGCGGCACCGCTGCCGAGCGTGCGCGTCGCGGCGAGTTTCGCCTGCTCGATCACGAAGGGGTGGTTCATTAGAAAAAGCGCCTGCGGCGCGACCGTCGTCGCCGCGCGCTGGCCGATGGACGCGTTAATGTCGGCGAAGTCGAAGACCTCGAAGAGCTCCAGCCGCCGGTTGCGAAACGCCGGCGTGTAGAGGCTGCGACGCGTATCGGTGAAAACGTAACCGTATTCTCCCGACACCGCTGCTGCGGCGGGGCCGACGATATTCGGTCCGCCGATCGCGAAATCAAGCTGGCCGCTCGCAGCCAGCATGGCATCGCGGATTTCCTCGGCTTCGAGCCGACGGCGGTTCGCGTGCGAAAAGAGGCGGTTGTCCGGATCGCGGCGCGCGGCGTCGGGCGGCGGCGCGGAGGCGAGTTGATAGGTGCGCGCGAGCACGATGGCGCGGACCAGCTTCTTAACCGACCAGCCGTCGGCCACAAACTGCTGCGCGAGGTGATCGAGCAGCTCGGGATGCGAGGGGCGCTCGCCGGTCGTGCCGAAATTATCGACCGTGCGCACGAGGCCCGCACCCATCAGCCAGCCCCACGCGCGATTCGCGATCACGCGCGCGGTGAGCGGATGGGCGGCGCTCGCGATCCAGTCGGCCAGCTCACGCCGGCCGCTTTCGCCGCGCGAGAATTGCGGTGGCGCACCGTGCGCCGCGACTTGCAGCAGGCCACGTGGCGCCTTCGCGCCGAGGCTGCGCGCGACGCCGCGGATACGGATCTCGGTGTCGCCGATTTCGCCGGTCGCCTCGCGCACGCTCATCGCGACCGCACGCTTGGGTCCGCTCGCAGTCAGTTTTTTCAGGTCGGCCTCCAGCCCGCGTAACTCCGCCGCAATTTTGCGGGCCGCGGGATCAGCGGGATCGGCGGGATCGGCTGGCTCCGCCAGCGTTTTCGTGGCGGCATTTTTCGGACGATTGGAAATGCCGGCCAAGACGACGGCCGGCGGTTCCACGCGCCCATCGGCCGCGAGGACCTGCAGCGCGTCCACGATCACAAAGCCGTCCGTGCCCTCGTTCGACACGAGCACGTAGCCGGCGCCGTCTTTCTCGAAGCGAAACTGCCCAAGGCTTACGAAGTGCCCCGCGAGCGGCGGCGCTGTGCGCTGGTTGACGACTACAGTGCTCTCGCCGTCGGCGTGGAGAATGGTGACCGGGACGTTGGTCGCGCGATTGGGCTGCGGGGTGTAGGCGAAGCGCACCTCGTAGTGGCCAGTCTGAGGAATCACCGGTGTAAACGTGAGGGTGCGACGGCCCTTTTCCTCATTGTTGTCAGTTAGGTAGCCGGTACCGAGATAAGGTTTCACGGTCTTCGAGTTGCTCCAGCCGCCGACGATCTTCGCCTGCTGGTCGTCGAGGACGACGCCGGGGAGCGCTGCGAGTGTGATCGCCTGACCGGCGGAGGGCGCAACGGCGGACTTGCGCAACCGGGCAATTTGCTTTTCGAGCGCGGCAACCTTGGCCTCCTGCGCAGCGAGCGCGAGCTCCACCGCCGGATTCTCAGGCAGCGAGGTGTCGACCCACTTGGCGACGTTGTCGGTGTAGTTATGCAGCGTATGCGTGCTGCGGAGAATCCCGGCGAGCGCGTAGTAGTCGCGCGTCGGCACGGGATCGAATTTGTGATCGTGGCAGCGCGCGCAGCCAATCGTCATCCCGAGAAACGCCTTGCCGAGCGTGTCGAGCTGCTCGTCCACGATGTCCATACGGAGCGCGTCTTTGTTCTGCTCCTCATAGTTGGTCGGGCCCAGCGCGAGAAACGCCGTCGCGGTGATTTGGCGGCGCTTTTCGTCGGGCGTCGCGGCGGGCAAGAGATCGCCAGCGAGCTGCTCGCGAATAAATTGGTCGAAGGGCAGGTCGCGGTTGAACGCGTCCACCACATAGTCGCGGTAGCGCCACGCGTCCTTGAACATCAGGGTGCGTCCGCCGCCACTCGATTCCGCAAAGCGCGCCACATCGAGCCAGTGCCGGCCCCAGCGCTCGCCGAACTGCGGCGAGGCCAGCATCGCATCCACCGCGACCGCGAACGCCTCGGGCGTGGACCGCGCATCGCGCACAAACGCCTCGAGCGCCTCGGGCGTCGGCGGCAGTCCGGTCAGGTCGAACGACGCCCGGCGCAACAGCACCGCGCGGCCGGAATCGCCGGCGGGCTTCAGGCCTTTCGCCGCCCAGGGCGCGGCGACAAAACGGTCGATGTCGGTGCGGGGCCAGTTGTTCGCCGCCGCTGGGACCGCTGGTTTCACCGGCGGCACGAAGGCCCAGAAATTTTTCCCTTCCTCGATCGTGAGGCCGACCTGTTTCGGTTTCACATCCGCCGCGCCTGCCGCATTCACAGCCGAGGCGACCGGCGGTCCTTCGGGCGAGGGCGCGCCGCGTTTCACCCACTCTTCAAGAAGCGTCACTTCCTCGCTCGGCAGTTGGGTCTTCGGCGGCATCGCCTCGAAATCGAGTCCCGTGTAGCGCACGGCCTTTATCAACGCGCTCTGCTCGACGTTGCCCGCCACGATCGCCGGGCCGGAATCGCCGCCCATCCGCCAGCCGTCCGCATGATCCAGGCGCAGGCCGCCCTTGATTTTTTTCCCGGGCTCCCCCGAGTGGCATTCGTAGCAACGCTCGACGAGCAGCGGTCGGATTTTCTTTTCGAAAAATTCGATGTCGGCCGCGGACGCGCCGCGCGCGATTCCGCCCGATAGCGTCAAAACGCCGGCCAAGGCCAAAAGGGTGGGGTGACTTGTCATGAGCGTGGGATCAGCGCGGCACGTAAGAGAAGCGAGCACAGCATCGAAAATCAAGAGGCCAGCTTCATCCAAAATCAAACGCGAATCTTGCCCGCGAGTGTTTTTCCGCACGACTTCTCGGAACGGCGCACCACCCCCCCTCCCCCGCGTCCGCCGCCACCCCATGATCACGCCTTCCCGGCCGTTTCTGCTCTGCACCGCGCTGCTCGCCACCCTGCCGCCGCTCCCCGCCGCCGACCCGCGGACCCCGACCACGGCCGAGGTCACCGTGCTCTCACCCTTCGAGGTCACGGGCGAAAAAGATGTCGGCTACCAGGCCGGCAACACCATGTCCGGCAGCCGGCTCAACAGCAGCCTCGAGGAAACGGCGGCGGCCGTCATGGTCTTTACACCGGAATTTCTCTCCGACTTCGGCGCGACCTCGCTGGCCGACATCATCGGCTACGCGCCGAACATGCAGGTGGACATGCTCGATGCCTCGGCCGACGCCGGCACCTCGTTCCTCGGCGGCAGCGATCTGCGCGACACCCGCATCCGCGTGCGCGGACTCTCCGCGAGCACCGCAGTAGATTTTTTTGAAACGGGCATCGCCGTCGACACCTACAGTACCGAGTGCCCCTAAATCTCGGGCGGACCTAACTCCATCCTCTTCGGCTTCGGTTCGCCCGGCGGGCTCGTCAATATCATGACCAAACGCGCGCAGGTGGCGCGGAACCGCACCTCGCTCCGGACCCACGTTGGCGAATGGGCTCACCGGCGCTTCGAGCTCGACCACAATCAGGTTATCCTTCCCGGAAAAATCGCCTTGCGGCTCAATGGGCTCCTCCAAAATTCCAGCGGGTGGCGGCGCTGGTATTATAACGGCAGCAGCCGGGGCGCGTTGTCGCTCCGCGTGAACCCGTGGAAAAACACGACCGTCATCGCCAACTACGAGAACGGGCAAATAAACTCCCACGTCACCCGGCCGCTGAACGCGTTCGACGCGCTCGCGCTCTGGCAGGCGAGCAGTTCCGCGACCCTCAACGACGCGGCGTGGACCACCGCGAACCGCGCCACCGGCATCAACCGCAACACCGCGGTAAAAAATATCTACATCACGCCCGGCAGCGGCGCCGCGCCGTTTGTGGTCACCACGAAAAATGTCACCAATTTCCGATTATCCGAGAGCACTTACGACGATCTCAACCTCGCCGCCGACCTCCGCGCGGGATTGTCCATGGTGCCTGCGTCGCAGATTCCGTTTCGCATCAGCACCTTTGGCCCGGGCGCGTGGCGCGACACGAATTTCGACCGGGTCATCACGACTTTCAAGCAGCGGCTCGCCCCGAACCTCACCCTCGAGCTCGCCTACAACCGCGAGCGTTCGAAGCAGTGGGTGAAAGCGCCCGTCAACAACTCCGTCCTTTTTACCGGCGACCCGAACACCGTCATCCCCGATCCGGCCGGCGGCGCGACCCCGGTGGCGAATCCCAACACGCGCGCGCTCTACCTCGAAAGCCGCTGGGTGGTCGACCGTGGACAAACCGGCAACGATGTCGCCCGCGCTTCCCTCGCGTGGGAGCTTGATCTCGGGAAAACCTTCGGCCGACACAAACTCGCCGGCATGGCGGAACACGGAGAGCTGAGCGCGTTCCGTTACCCCGGCGTCGAGATTCTCGCCGATGCCGCCCGCGTGCCCATCGGCAACGCCGCGCTTCCGGAAAATGCGGCGATCTTCGTTTTCCGGCGTCACTACGTCGTACCCGGCAATTTCGACACCTACTTCGTCGGCAAGGGCACAGACGACTTCACCGTCCTACGCGTCGGCAAGACTTACCACAACACCTTCATCAACTCGAGCGTAGCGGGCGTCTTCATCGACCGTACCGTCGCTACACTGCTCGCGGCGACGCAGGGTGCGTTTTTCGACTCGCGCCTCGTGATCACCGCCGGCATCCGCGGCGATCGCATCCGCTTCGACCAACACAGCGACACCCGCCTCTCCGCCAACGATCCCGACGTGCGTGCCGGCCTCGCGATTCAAAACACGGTCAAGTTCACCGCGGAGGTCGTGGACCAGACGGAATTCAAGCCGATCACCAGCACACTCGGCGGCGTCTTCCACGCGACGAAGGTGTTTTCCGTTTTCTACAACCATGCCAACAACAACGCCCAGACGCCGCTCAACGCGCGCGTGCTCCCCGATGAAAAGCTCCCGCCGCCCTTCGACGGCCTGAGCGACGACGCCGGCTTCATGCTGAACCTGCTCCACGGAAAAGTGTTTCTGCGCGCGACAGCCTTCCAAACCTCCCAGAAAAAATCGAGCGGCGGCACCTTCGCCATGGGGCTCAACTCCAGCGACAACAACCTCGTCGCCCCGAGCACGCGCATCCTCGCCACGCTGCTCGCCGCCAACCGTATCACCGCCACCGAGCACACCGCGCACCTGATCGGCGACAAAGCCAACCTCACCGGCACCTCCGACATCGTGAACCGCGGCTACGAACTCTCCGCGTGGTTTAACGTCACAAAGAACCTCACCGCCGTCGTGAATTTCTGCTACCCCAAGACGGATCGCTTCTCGGTCGTACCCGAATTTGAAGGCTGGTTCGAGCGCGAGAACGCCTACTGGCAGCGCACGCCCGGCTCAGGCGCGCTCGTCAATTCTGCGTCCGGCCTGACGATCGACGCCGAGGCCGCGTCGCTCCAACGCATGATGGCAGGCGTGCGCGAGTTCTACAATTTCGGATACGGCGAGCGCCCGTATAAAGGCAACGTGAGCGGCCGCTACACGATGACCGAGGGGAAATTCCGAAGCGCATTCGTCGGCAGCGGTATCCGCTGGCAAGGCACCTCCGCACTCGGCCGCGCGTATCTCGGCCGCGCCCCGAACGGCAACCGGACCTTTGGCGCAACGTAGTACGGCCCCGAGGACTTTGAGATGGACACCTTCGTCGGCTATCGGCGAAAGCTGAACGTGGGGCGGAGGAGCCACGACCTGACGGTGCAACTCAACGTCACGAAACTCACCGACGAAGACGAGGTGATGCCGCTTCGCTACAATAATTTCAAATCCGGCACCACGCGCGTGCTACTGCTTGAGCCGCGGAAATTCCGGCTGTCGGTGGGACTGGGGTTCTGAGGTGAGCCGCGGCGGCGGGAGCGAGCTGGCTCGCGACTCCTGCGGCCTTGATCGGATGGGTCACAGGGATTGCGCCCCGTGACCCTTCCATACCACCGGACGTGCGGTTGTCCGCATCCGGCGGTTGGATCTCAGGCAACAGCTGACTCCGTTGGCTTCGTCCGCCTACTTACCGCTCGCGGGCGGTTGCCACGGCGTGGCACCGCCGCGCTGCACGTGGAGGCGAAGGGCGGCCTGGAGTTCGCGCGCGACCTTTTGATTTTCCGCGAAGAGGTTGGTCGTCTCCTGCGGGTCGTCCTTCAGATTGTAGAGTTCGAGCGCAGCGTAGGGGCTGTTTTGCATCAGCTTCCAGTCGCCCTTGATGATCGCTTCGTAGCTTTTTCCTCCGTACGCGGGACCGCCTTCGCGACGGACAAAATACAGCTCGCGCGGCTCCGTCGCCGCTGACGCCGCCGGCGCGTCGCCGCGCAACACGGGCAGCAGGCTCACGGCATCCGTGCCGGCTGGACGCGTCATGCCCGCAGCCTCGAGCGCCGTCGCGAAAATATCGAAGGTCAGGCCCGCGTAGTCGCTCGTCGTGCCGGGGGTCACTTTCCCCGGCCACCGCAGCACAAACGGCACGCGCAAGCCGCCGTCGTAGTGACTTTGTTTCCCGTCGCGCCACGGATCGTTGTTCTGCGCGTGGGGGAGCGAGCCGCCGTTGTCGGAGGTGAGCACGACGAGCGTGTTTTGCTCGAGGCCGGTGGCCTTCAGCGCCGCGAGCACCTGGCCGACGCCATCATCGAAGTGCTCGACGAGAGCGACGTTCAGCGCACGTTTCCCGTCCATGGCAGGCGCGCGTCGCTGCACGCGCGCGAGCCACTCGGCGGGCGGCTCCATCGGAAAATGCGGGGCATTGTAGGCGAGGTAGAGAAAGAAGGGCGACTTCGCGGCGGCGCGTTCGCGCAGATAATCGCGCGCCCACAGCGTGAAAATATCCGTGGCGTGTCCGACCAGATCGACGACCTCACGATCGCGGCGCATATAATTGTGACCCTGGCGGCGGTGCGTCGTGTAGCTGTCCATCATGTCGTCGAGGAAGCCGTGGAAAAAATCGAAGCCGCGGTCGTTAGGCGTACCGGGCGCGGTCAGGCCGAGGTTCCACTTGCCGATGATCGCGGTGTGATAGCCGGCCGCGCGCAGGTGATTCGCGATCGTCGGCACTTTGGGATCGAAGTAGCCCCACGTATTTGCCGGATCGGTACGGATGAGGCCGGGCACGCCGACGCGGTCCGCGTAACGGCCGCTCATCAGCGCGGCGCGCGTGGGCGAACACACGGTGGCGTTGGCGCGCATGCGGGAGAACCGCATCCCTTCCGCCGCGAGACGATCGAGGTGGGGCGTCTGCACATCCGCTCCGGGGCGATAGGCCGACATGTCGCCGATGCCCAGATCGTCGGCGAGAATGACGACGATGTTGGGCCGGACCTCCGCAGCCGCCGCGCCGCCCGCGAAAAATCGGACGGAGATTCCGGAAAAAACCAAGCAGGCGACGAGAGTCTGAATCTTCATGGGGGGCTGGATAGGGGCCGCGAAAATCATTTTCGCCCCGCGTAAAAATTGCAACGGTCCGTCGCCACGGGCGCATTTCCCGGTCATTGGTTACAAGCGCGGATCACCGTTTTTACAACCAACATCCTGACCGACCCCCCACCTCGCTCAACCGGCGTGTAGCCCACGCGCAAGGTCCACCCCGCTGCGAGCTCACCGCCGATTCCATCCCCGGTCCCGCCCGTCACCACCACTTCAAACAGCGCCGTCACCGACTCCCCTGGCGACAGTTCAGCCACCCGCAGACGCTGTCTGCCCCATCATCTCGGGCGGCAGAACACGTTCCCCGAGGCCCACCGAAATTGCACAGCCGCGTGCCACGGATTATGACCAACCTGAGAGAATATTTTCGCTTCCACCGCGAGCCACCGTTTCGCTCCCTTCCCATGCAGACTCGTCTCCGCACCGCGCTCGGCCTCCTCGCCGGCCTTTTTATTTTCACGTCGTGCTCCCCACGCGAAACCCCCGTCGCAGAGGGCATCCGCACGCAGACCCTCCTCGTCGGCAACCAGAACGAGCCCGCCACCCTCGACCCCGCCCTCATCGATGCCGCCACCGATATGAATATCTCCGTCGCGCTCTTCGAGGGATTGACCTGCTACGACGAAAAAACTGGCGGCCCCGTCCCTGGTGTCGCCGCGCGGTGGGACATCTCCCCCGACGGCCTGACCTACACGTTTCACCTCCGCCCCACCGCCACATGGTCCAACGGCGACCGCGTGACCGCCGCCGACTTCGCCTATTCGTTTCAACGCCTCCTCTCCCCCGCGCTCGGCTCGAGCTACGCCTACATGCTTTGGCCTATCAAGCACGCCGAGGCCTTCAACACTGGTAAACTAAAAAAATTTGCCGATGTCGGCGTCACCGTCGTCGACGCCGCCACTCTCCGCGTCACGCTCACTCGGCCCACGCCCTATCTACTCGGTCTCGCCGCCCATAGCACTTGGCTGCCGGTCCATCGGGCTACCATCGAAAAATATGGTAAGATCGACGAGCGCGGCACCGCGTGGACGCGCCCCGGCAACCTCGTCGGCAACGGCCCGTTCACGCTGACCGAGTGGAAGCCCAACGCCCGCCTCATTGTCGCGAAAAACCCGCTCTATTGGGGTGCCGCGACGAACCAAATCGCACGGGTCATTTTTTATCCCACCGAAAAATCCGACGTCGAGGAAGTCACCTTCCGCGCCGGCCAACTGCACGTTTCCTACAGCGTGCCGCCGTCGAAAATCGCGAGCTACCGTCAGCAGTCGCCCGACCGCCTGCGCCTCGATCCGCTGCTTGGCGTCACCTACATCAACTTCAACACTACCAAGCCGCCCCTGAACAATCCGTCGGTGCGTCGCGCCCTCGCCTTCGCGCTAGAACGCGCGGCAATTTCCCAACGCGTCTTCAGCGGCTCCCAGGCCCCAGCGCACACACTCGTGCCACCCAACTGCAACGGCTACACCGGCCCCGCTGGTCAGCCCGACGACTTCGCTGCGGCCCGCAGGTTGCTCGCCGAGGCCGGCTTCCCCGGCGGCAAGGGTCTGCCCGTCATGTCGATTCAAGTACTGAACGACGACAAACTCCCGCGCACCGCTGAGGCGATCCAAGCCATGTGGCTCCGCGAACTCGGCGTAAAGGTGACCATCGATCCCTTCGAACAAAAGACGTGGATACAGAATCAACAAACGCTCACCCACACCATCGCGTTGATGGGCTGGACCGCAGACTTCCCGGACCCGATCACCTTCCTCGACATCTTCAAGTCGGGCGGCGGCAACAACTGGACCGGCTGGAAGAGCAAAGACTACGATGCCCTGCTCGAGCAAGCGGCCGGCACGGCCGATCCCGCCGCCCGTTTTGCGCTGCTGCAAAAAGCGGAGACGCTGCTCCTCGCCGAAGCCCCGATCGCGCCGCTCGTCTTCGGCGCCCGCACCTACACGATCCACCCCGCCGTGAGGAACTGGGAGCCCGCCCCACTCGGCATCCACCGCTATCAACTCATCCGCCTCGAAAAATAGTTTCCCCCGCCCGCGCCCGGTTCGCCCCCGTAGCCGCGAGCCTGAGCGAGTGGTCCTTGGGCAGTGTCAAAGTCGTTCCGCCAATCTTTCCTCTTTCTCTTCACCTTGCTCATTCGTCAGGCCTCCGGCTCGGAGCGGCTTGTCGACCGGAGAGAACGATGAAGAGAGAGAGGAAAGAGAACGATTACCGGGCGCGCGACCGGCTTTGACACCGCCAGCGAGTGGTCCGCCCTCGCATTTCCCTCGCTTGCCCCGATCACCGCACCCGCCCACATTTCCTTCCGCATGCTCCACCGCCGCCGCTCCCTTTTCGCTTTGATCCTCTCTTTGGTCGTCGTTTTCTCCACGCTCACGCCTGCCGCCCGCGCCGCCGAGGCCACCTTCAACCGCCTTTGGCCCGGTTGGCGCGACACCGATTCCTTCGACCGCATCAGCGAATTTCTCGGCGGCAGCGAACCCACCGGCGGCCGCACGCTCCTCCGTACCCAGCCCGACGCTCGCGCCGGCTACTACTTTCTCCTCGGCGTCAAAACGGCCGCCGCCCTCACCCCCGGCGCGAAATTCGAACTCAGCGTCATCCGCCCCGACGCCCCCGAGCCCAAGCTGTTTTCCTTCCCCGCCACCGCCCCTTCCGGCGACACCGTTTTTGACCTCGGCCTCACCGGAGCCGACTGGCCCGGCGGCAAAAAAGCCAATCCCGTCGCGTGGAAACTCACCCTCCTCGCCGCCGACGGACGCGTGCTCGCCGAGCACAAAAGCTTCCTGTGGGAGAAACCCGCGAAGTGAGCACGCGCCCCGAGGCCGGTTGGTCTCCCTGGCAGCCCCTCGCCGGCCTGCCTCCGCTCTCCGCCGAGGTCCTCGCCGAAACCCTCGACGGCGGCCAAGCTTTCCGTTGGCGTCGCGAACCCGACGGCACGTTTCTCGGGCATTGGTCGCATCACCTCGCACGTATCCGCCGTTCCGCTACCGGCCTCGCTGAATGGTCCGCCCCCGCTCCACTCGCCACCGCCGTCGCCCCCGCGCTCCGGATTTATCTCGGCCTCGACCGTGATTTTCCCCGCCTCACCGACTCCCTCCCGTGGCGCAGCGACGCCCATCTCGCGACCTGTCTCGCCGCCTTCCCCGTTCTGCGCATCCTGCGCCAACCCTTCGGCGAGACCCTGCTTGGTTTCCTCTGCAGCGCGACGAAGCAGATCGTCCAAATCAAACACATGATGGCCCTCCTCGCCGAGCGCCACGGCACGCCGCCGCCCGAACGCTCAGCTGTCGGCACTCAACTCTCAGCTCTCCCGACTTGGCCCCAACTCGCCACCACCCCCGAAGCTACCCTCCGCGCCTGCCTCCTCGGTTTCCGCGCGCGCTACATTTCCCAGACCGCGCAATTTCTCGCCGCGCATCCCGGCTGGCTCGAAGCAACCGAAATACTCCCCTACGCCATCGCGAAGGAGCGTCTCTGCTCGCTCCCGGGCGTCGGCGAAAAAGTCGCCGACTGCGTGCTCCTCTTCGGCGCCGGCCGGCTCGAAGCTTTCCCCGTCGACGTGTGGATCATCAAGACGATGGAGCGCCGTTACGGCCTCACCGGTTGGAAGCCTGCGCAAATCGCCCACTTCGGCCGCACCCACTTCGGCCCCCTCGCCGGCCTCGCACAGCAGTTTCTTTTTTCCTACGAACGCCGCGCTCAGCCGTAACGATTCCGTGGATTGGAGGGCCGTCGTTTGCCGACGTGCCGCTCCCTTCCTCGCGGCGCCACACTCACCTCACTTCGCGCGCTGGATCAGCTCCACCTCGTAGCCCTCGGGCGCGTCGATGAACGCGATCACCGAACCACTCCCGGTCTTGGTCGGACCATCGCTGAGCTTAAAGCCCTTCGCTACGACCTTGCGCGTAAACTCCGCGAGATCCTCCACCTCAAACGCGAGGTGCATCAAATCCGGCTGCACCACCACCTCCGGAGCACCGGGCGGCATCTGGCAAATCTCAATCTCCTCATCACTGTTCGGCGTCGCGAGAAACACGATCTGCGCCCCGCGCGGCGACGTGCTGCGCCGGGCGACGGTGAGCTCGAGAGCCTCTTCGTAAAATTTTACGGTGCGCTCGATATCGTTCACGCGCATCCGCGTGTGGAGAAGTTTTTTGACCATGCGGCGACGTTGCACGTCACCCCCACACCATGCAAGCTGCCCGCACGATGTCCCTCACCCTCGCCGATATTCAGGCCGCCGCCACCCGCATCGCCCCTCACATTCACCGCACGCCCGTGCTCACCAGCGCCACCCTCGACGAACTGTGCGGCGGACACCTGTTCTTCAAATGCGAGAACTTTCAAAAAATCGGCGCTTTCAAGGCCCGCGGTGCCGCCAACGCCGTGTTCTCCCTCACCGCCGCGGAAGCCACCCGTGGCGTCGTCACCCACTCGTCCGGCAACCACGCTGCCGCCCTCGCCCGCGCCGCCCGACTCCGGGGGATCGCCGCCCACATCGTGATGCCGTCCGACGCACCACAGTCCAAGATCGCGTCCGTCCGCCGCAACGGCGGCCTCATCACGTTTTGCGAACCCAACGTCGCCGCCCGCGAATCCGCCTGCGCACGCCTCGTCGCAGAAACGGGCGGACGACTCATTCATCCCTACAATGATTACGCCGTGATGGCCGGTCAGGGCACCGCCACCCTCGAACTGCTCGCACAAGTCCCCAACCTCGACGTCGTGATCGCTCCCGTCGGCGGCGGTGGCCTCCTCTGTGGCACCGCCGTCGCCGCCAAGGGACTGCGTCCCGGCATCCGCGTGATCGCTGCGGAACCATCTGGTGCCGATGATGCCGCGCGCTCCTTCGCCGCCGGCCGGATCATCCCCCTCGAATCGCCCGCGACAGTCGCCGACGGCCTCCGCACATCCCTCGGTGAGAAAAATTTTCCCCTCATCCAGCGTCACGTCGACGCCGTCGAGACGGCCTCCGAGGAAGCCATCGTCGCCGCGATGCGCCGCATTTGGGAAGTTCTCAAAATTATCATCGAACCGAGTTGCGCCGTCCCCTACGCCGCCATCCTCGAAGGCAAAATCCCCGTCGCCTGCCTGCGCGTCGGCCTCATTCTCACTGGTGGCAACGTCGATCTCGACGCGCTGCCTTGGTTGAAAAAATAATCGCCCCTTTTCGCGGCAGGGGCGTCTCGCCCCTGTCCTCAGCCTCACCGGCGAGACGCCCGTGCTACCTCAAACCCTTGCTATGCCTACCCGCCTCCTCCTCGCCCTGCTCCTGCTCTCCAGCACGCTCGCCGCCCGCGCCGCCGATGCTCCGCGGCTCTATCTCGCCGGCGACTCCACCATGGCCAACAAGCCCCTCGATCTCCCGGAACGCGGCTGGGGCCAGGCTCTCGCCGGGTTGTTCAAGGACCCCGACACCGTGCAAAACCGCGCGATGAATGGCCGCAGCACCGCAAGTTTTATCGCTGAGGGCCGCTGGGAAAAGATCGTCGCCGCGCTCACCCCCCGCGACGCCGTCATCATCCAGTTCGGTCACAACGACGAGAAAATCGAAGACCCGAAACGCGGCACTGACCCGAAGACGACCTTCCCCGAAAATCTCCGCCGTTTCGTCCGCGAGGTCCGCGCCAAAGGGGCCACGCCCATCCTCGCCACCCCCGTCTGCCGCCGAAAATTCAACCCGGCCGGCAAACTTGTCCCCACGCACGGCGCCTACCCCGACGCCATCCGGCGCGTCGCCACCGAGGAAAAAGTACCCCTGCTCGAGCTCGAAACCGCCACCGCAACGTGGCTGCAAGCCGAGGGCGACGAACCCACGAAAAAATACTTCATGTGGATCGAGGCCGGCAAACACTCCAAAATCCCGGACGGCAGAAAGGACGACACCCATTTTGTCGAAGCCGGCGCCGCGAAAGTCGCGTCGCTCGCCGTCGCCCAGATCCGCGAACAAAAACTCCCGCTCGTGCAGTGGCTGAAGTAGTCCGCACTCGCCTGCTCGAGGTTCCGCGGCACTCCGCTGTCGGCCCATCTTGCCGGCATCCTCGCGAGGTTATCACGGCCTGAAACTCACGCCGCGCCCCAGCACGCAGGCGACCGTGAGCGCTGTGCCCCGGCTTTGGTCCCGAGCCGCACGGGATCGAGAGCGTGATATCAATCGCCCAAAAGATTCAGACTTTGATTTGCTGGGTAGCCGCGAGCGCCAGCGAGTGGGGATCCGTCCACTC